>JAUQOX010000020.1 GCA_030550695.1 Gemmatimonadota bacterium
CCGAGTGGTCTCCGAGGCCACCGTACCGGGGCGGCAGCGCCCTACCCGGAGGGTAGTCGTGGAAATGAAGATCCGGGGTAGGACTTACCCCGAGGTCCCGTTTACCCTGGTGCGGTCGGGGGGGGGAAGGTGGTTGGTGGAAGACATCGGTCTGACCCGGATCACGGGGGGGTAAAGGAATTCCCTCTCCTGGGTCCGGGGAAGAGGGGCGACGCCACGGGCAGGAGGCGGGGGGGTG
Organism: Gemmatimonadota bacterium; assembly: GCA_030550695.1. Classification (GTDB taxonomy): domain Bacteria; phylum Gemmatimonadota; class Gemmatimonadetes; order Longimicrobiales; family Gaopeijiaceae; genus JAUQOX01. The sequence continues at coordinate 239 of JAUQOX010000020.1, forward strand.
CGCGGGGGGACGACCCTACCTCCCCTCCACCAGCTCCACCAGGACGCCGCCCGTGCTTCGAGGGTGCAGGAAAGCGACCCGGTGCCCCCGGGCTCCTTGCCTAGGCACGGGGTCGATGAGCTCGAACCCCTGGTTCCGGAAACGTTCCAAGGCTTTTTCCAGTTCCGGGACCCGCCAAGCCACATGATGGAGTCCGGGCCCCCGCTTTTGGAGAAAACGACCGACCGTGGTGTCCGGACCCATGGGTTCGAGGAGTTCGAGGCTTCCCAAGAAGCATACCCGCACCCCCTGGGCAGGGAGTTCCTCGATGGGGGTGGGGGTGGCCCCGATGAGCCGACCGAAGACGGCCGCGGCGCTCTCCAGGGAGGGAACGGCCACGGCCACGTGGTCCAAGGGAAAGTTGTCCATGGATCTTCGCGGGGCTGAAGGGGTTTACCGGCGGCGTCGAAGCGTCTGCGTTCCGGCGGTGCCCGTGGGGGGCTCCGCCATGGTTTTCGAAGGGAGACGACCAACTCATGGGCGAAAGCAACAAGGTGCTGGAGATCACGGATCAGAACTTCTCGGAACTCGTGGAGAAAAGCCAGGGGTTGGCCATGGTGGACTTCTGGGCCGCTTGGTGTGCGCCGTGCCGGATGGTGGCCCCCATCGTGGAGGAGCTGGCTGAAGCCTACGCCCCCCAAGGGCTGCGGGTGGGGAAACTGGACGTGGACCACAATCCGGAGACCGCTTACCGCTTCCACATCCGGTCCATCCCCAGCATCCTGTTCTTCAAAGACGGCAAGCACGTGGACACCGTGGTGGGGGCGGTGCCCCGGCCCTTCCTGGAGGCCAAGATCCGGGAGTATCTCTGAGCTGGAGGGTGGCCGGCCGCCGGCCCGAGGGGTAGGCGGGGAAGGGCACCCGGCCTCAGCGGGAGAAAGGCGCCGTCATGCCTTCCCTCTACCTGGTGAGCACCCCCATCGGCAACCTGGAGGATCTCAGCCCCCGGGCGGGCCGGACCCTGAGTTCCGTGAACCGGATCCTGGCGGAGGATACCCGCCGCACCCGGAAGCTCATGGCCCACCTGGGGATCCGGGTGCCCCTCGTGTCCCTTCACGCCCACAACGAGGAGGCCCGGCAGGGGCAGGTGCTGGGCTGGCTCGCGGCCGGCGAAGACCTGGCCCTGGTTTCGGATGCCGGCACCCCGGCGGTCTCGGATCCGGGGTACCGGCTGGTGGCGGCGGTGGCGGCGGCCGGTTACGCCGTGGTGCCGATCCCCGGTCCCTCGGCGGTCTTGGCCGCCGTGGCTGCCTCGGGGCTCCCCGGGGACCGCTTCCTTTTCCTGGGTTTCCCCCCCCGGAAGGGGGTCGGGCGCAAGGCGACGCTGGATCGGGTCGCGGCCAACCCCGAGACCGTCGTCCTCTTCGAGTCTCCGGAGCGCCTCGTGGATCTGCTGGCTGACCTCCTTGCCCGCTGCGGTCCGGCCCGGAAGGCGGTGGTGGGCAGGGAGATTACCAAGCTCCATGAGGAATTCGTCCGGGGCACCCTGGAGGAGCTTCTGGACCGGTTCCGGGCCCGGCCTCCCCGGGGTGAGGTCACCCTGGTGGTGGAAGGGGTGGGGGAGGGGGCGGGCGGGTTGCCGGAAGAGGCTGAGCTCCGGAACCTTGCGGCGGAGCTTCTGGCCCGGGGATCCTCGCCCCGCCGAGCGGCCCGGGAGCTGGCCGAATCCTTGGGCCTTTCCAGGAACCTGGCGTATCGGACGGTCCAGGCCGTCTTGAAGGAGCGCCCTTCACCCCCATAGGTGTTCCCATGGCCGTTTCCGCCCCCCCCGGCCCCCCGCTCCCCCTCCGCCTGTCGCCCGAGGCCGCCCAGGTCCTCCGGGAGGAGATCCGCCGGGCCGGGGGGCGGGAAGTCTCCTTCCTGGCCGACGTGGGGGAAGACCGGATGGTGAGGAACCCCAGGGCGGTGGCCCGGGGGAACCGCCAGGCCGTTCTGGCCGTGTCGCGCCAAGCCCCACCCGGTAGCCTCATGATCCACAACCACCCGTCGGGGAATCTGGAACCCTCCGAAGCGGACCTGGAGGTGGCCGCAGCCCTGAGTGCCGTGGGGGTGGGGACGGCCATCGTGGACAACGACGCCCGGCAGCTCTACGTGGTGGTGGAACCCCCCGCGCCCCGCCCCCTCGTTTCCCTGGACCTTGAGGAACTGGAGGGGTTTCTGGGACCGAAGGGGGGGCTGGCCCGCCTCCACCCCGCCTACGAGGACCGCCCCGGCCAAAGGGAGATGGCCGTCCTGGTGGGCCGATGCTACAACGAGGGAGGGGTGGCCCTGGTGGAGGCCGGGACGGGAACGGGAAAGTCGGCCGCCTACCTCCTTCCCGCCCTCCTCTGGGCCCGGCGGAATCAGGAACGTACGGTGGTGTCCACCAACACGATCAACCTGCAAGAACAGCTTATCTCCAAAGATCTTCCCCTTCTGGATGCGGCCCTGGGAGGAGGGTACCGTTGGACCTTGCTGAAGGGTCGGGCCAACTACATTTCCATCCGCAGAGCCCTCTTGGCCCGGGATTCCGCCCCCTGGCTCCTTTCGCCGGACCGGGCCCACGAGCTGGAGACCCTGGTGGAGTGGATGGGGCGCACACGGGACGGTTCCCTTTCCGATCTGCCGGTTCCGCCCTCCGAGGAAGTTTGGGAAGAAGTCCAGAGCGATGCCGACGCCTGCTTGAAGGCCCGCTGCCCCCATTTTCAGGAGTGTTTCTACCAGCGGGCCCGCCGGGAAGCGGCGGCAGCCGAGGTGTTGGTGGTGAATCACCACCTTCTGTTGGTGGATCTTGCCGTCCGCCGGGCCACGAACAATTACACCGAGGCGGCGGTCCTCCCCCCTTACCGACGCCTGATCCTGGACGAAGCCCACAACCTGGAGGAGGCCGCCACCCGGCATCTGGGCGTTCAAGTGACCCGGAAGGGCCTGCACCGCCTGTTGAGCCGGCTGGACCGTCAGGGAAAAGGAGTCCTCTGGGACCTCATGACCCGCTTGGAAGGGGATCTCGCGGAGGGGGCGGGGCAGGATGTCCGAGCCCTGATCACGGACCGGATCCTCCCCGCCCTGGCGGACGCCCGCAGGGCCCTGGACCCCTTTTTGGAGGAGGTGGCCGCTTGCCTTCCCCGGGGGGGCGAGGACTCGGCCGTCCGCCTGGGGGGCGAAGGGGGGGTGGAGCCCGTCCGGGAGCCGGCCATGGCCGAGTCCCTGGATCGATTCCTCTGGAGCTTCCGGGCCTTGGGTCGAGAGTTGGGGGAACTCCGGGCTCGGTTGCAGGATGTGGCCGTGGAGGCCTCCGAGTTGGCCGGGCGGCTCCTGGACGTAGGCGCGGTGGAGGCCCGGTTGGAGGCGGCTGCCCGGGGGGTGGAGGCGGTGCTGAACCCCGGGGAAGGGACGGCCGATTGGGTCCGCTGGCTTTCCTGGCGGGGTACGGCCCAGCGGGGAGAGCGGAACCTGGCCTTGGAGGCGGCTCCGGTGGAGGTGGGTCCCCTCCTGAGGGACTCCCTCTTCGGGAGGGTGGATACTGCGGTCCTGACCTCCGCCACCCTTACCACCCAGACCGGTTTCCGATACATCCGCGAGCGGCTGGGCCTGGAGGCCGAGGCTTGGGAGGAGACGGCGCCGGGCAAAAATGTGCTGGAGCGGGTGGTGCCGTCTCCGTTCCGATACGAGGACCAGACCCTCCTGGCGGTCCCCACCGACCTGGCTGCCCCCGAAGAGGAGAAGGAGAAATTCCAGGAAGACACCGCCAGGGTGGTGACGGCCTTGGCCGGGATCAGCGGCGGGGGGCTCCTCGTCCTCTTCACTTCCCATCAGGCTCTGCGGCGGGTGGCTCAGCTCTTGGGGGGAGCCCGCCTGCCGGGTCCCCTCTTCGTTCAGGGAACCGCTCCCAGGAGCCGGCTCCTGGAAGACTTCACCGCCTCGGGGAACGGGATCCTTTTGGGGACCTCGTCCTTCTGGGAGGGGGTGGACGTTCCGGGGGACCCCCTCCGCGGCCTTGTCCTGCAGAAGCTCCCGTTCCAAGTCCCCACCGACCCCGTGGCGGCTGCCCGGATGGAGCGGATCCGCTCCAGGGGCGAAGATCCCTTTTGGCGCCTGACCCTCCCCGAAGCGGCCCTCCGCCTCAAGCAGGGGTTCGGCCGCCTCATTCGCACCGCCACGGACCGAGGGGTGGTCCTCCTCCTGGACAGGAGGATCCTCACCCGACGCTACGGGCCTTACCTGCGGCGCTCCTTGCCCCCTGTTCCTTTGATCCAAGGGCCCTGGGCGGAGGTGGAGCGTTCCTTGAGGGCCTTCTACTCTTGTGAGGGGGCCTCGGCCTTCTAGATTAGGGCGCCACCTCGCGGGTGGCCTCGAGGCGCTCCGAATGAGTTCCCTTTCCTCCGGGCGATGATGCGTTTTCCTGTCGGCTTGATCGTCTTTCTGTTCTATGCCGTCCTCTCCGGTCTTACCTTCCGGAAGGCTTGGGGGCACTGGGCGGTGGGCCAGGAAGACCTGGGGTTCTGGTTTACCGTCGTGGCGATACTCTTGGGCATCGCCGGTACCGGCGCTCTGGTGGGGTGGTGGATCCACAGCCGTCCCACCGAGGACTGACGTGCTCGCCCCGACCAAGATCGTCTGCGTGGGGCGGAACTATGCCGCCCACGCCTCCGAGCTCGGCAATCCGGTACCTTCCGAGCCCCTCCTGTTCCTGAAGCCTCCTTCCGCCATCGTCCGCAACGGTGAGCCCATCGTGATCCCCCCCTGGGCAGGCCGGGTGGATTATGAGGGGGAAATCGGTGTTCTCATCGGGCGACGCGCCCGGGGGGTGGAGGAAGAGCATGCCTGGGACTACGTGGGCGGCATCCTTCCCCTCAACGACGTCACGGCCCGGGACCTCCAGAGGAAGGACAGCCAGTGGGCGAGGGCCAAAGGCTTCGATACGTTCCTCCCTGTGGGGGATCCGGTCCCTGTGGAAGGGCTGGACCTCCTCTCCCTGGAAGTGGTGACCCGGGTGAACGGGATGGAGCGCCAGCGGGGAAGGGCCCGGGACATGGCCTTTTCCATCCCGTACCTGCTGGCCTACATCTCCCGGATCATGACCTTGGAGCCGGGCGATCTCCTGGCCACGGGCACCCCCGAAGGGGTCGGCCCCCTCAATCCCGGGGATGTGGTGGAGGTGGAAATCCCCGGAGCGGGTGCGGTGCGCAACCCGGTGGTCTTGGGGGAACGGTGAGCCGGACCTTTCCCTCTCCCAGCCGACGGTTCGCCGCTCTCCCCCCCTACCCCCTGGCGGGATTCCCCGAGGCCCGGCGCCGCCTGGAGGCCGAGGGGGTGGATGTGCTGGATCTGAGCGCCGGTGATGCCGATCTTCCGCCCCCACCTCAGGCGGTACAGGCCCTTCGGGAGGCCCTCGAGGACCCCGCCATGTCCCGGTATCCTTTCAATGTGGGTTTGCCTGCCTTCCGGCGGGCGGTGGCGGAATGGATGGCCCGCCGCTTCGGCGTGGAGGTGGATCCCCTCCGGGAGATCCTTCCCCTCATCGGTTCCAAGGAAGGGATCGCGCACCTCCCCTTGGGGATCCTGAATCCCGGCGACGCCGCGGTCCTCCCCGATCCGGGGTACCAGCCGTACTTCGGAGGGGTGTGGTTGGCGGGCGGCGAGCCGGTGCGGGTACCTCTGCGCAGGGAGCACGGTTTCCTCATCCCGTTCCAGGAGATCCCCGCCAGGGTGGTGTCCCGGGCCAAACTGCTGTATCTCAACTACCCCAACAACCCTACCACGGCCGTGGCGGAGCGGGAGTACCTGGAGGAGGCGGTGGCCTTCTGTCGCCGGCACGGCCTGGTGCTGGTCTACGACAACGCCTACAGCGAGATCGCCTTCGACGGCTATCGGCCGCCCAGCATCCTGGAGGTCCCCGGGGCCAAAGAGGTGGCCTTGGAGTTTCACTCCTTCTCCAAGACCTTCAACATGACCGGCTGGCGGTTGGGATGGGCGGTGGGGGGGGCGCCCCTGGTGGAAATCCTGGGGCGGGTGAAGAGCTTTTTGGACACAGGCGTCTTCCTGGCGGTCCAAGCGGCCGGGGCGGCGGCCCTGGAGGCCTGGGAGAAGTGGGTCCCGGGGAACGTGGAGACCTTCCGCAAGCGCCGCGACGCCGCTGTGCTGGCTCTCCGGGGGGAAGGGTTCGACGTGGCGGTCCCCAGGGCCACCATGTACCTCTGGATCCCCATCCCCACGGGGGAGCCCTCCCTGGACTTCGGGCGCAGGGCCCTGGAAGAGGGGGGGGTGCTCCTGCTCCCCGGGAGGGCGTTGGGTGAAGGGGGGGAGGGATACTTCCGACTGGCGCTGACCACCTCGGAGGATCGACTTCGGGAAGCGGCCCGGCGGCTGGGGCGGCTTCTGGGATAGGACTGGCCCCGCCCGTCGGTCCGTAGGCGCCGAAAGAGCCGTCCCCCCCCGGTGGGCCGTGGGAGTCCGGTCCCGGAAGCCTCTCCGTGCACCTGAGGCAGGGTCGGGCCGGCGGGCCGGGGGAGCCCAGGCAACCGGGGGGGGTGCCCCACCGCGGAACCGCCCTTTCCAGGGGGGTTAGTAGCACGTATGAGCGGCAGAGACCTTCCGGGATCGGGCACGATAGGCCTCGGACGCACGGGCGCCTCCCTGGGGGGGCTGTACCGCCGCGCCCTGGCTGTGTCCCTGGGGGTTTCCGCCCTCCTCCATGTGGCGGCCTTGCTCCTCTACCCCAGCCTGCGGCTCCGCATCCCGGCCGGAGAATTGGGGGTGGCTCGGGGAGGGGTGGAGGAGGCCATCCGGGGTGTGGAGCTGGTCAAGCTGGAGGTGGTCCCTCCTGAGGAGGAACCCCTCCCTCCCCGACCCCGGGAGGAACCCCCGGCGGAGGTCCGATCCCCGTCGGTCGCGGTCCGGGGCGGCGAAGGGGCCCAGCCTCCGCCGGCGACGGAGTCCCGGGAAGAAGGGCGACGGAGCCATGCCGAAATCCTGGCGCCCAAGGAGGGGGATCTGAGGCTGTGGGCTCCGGTGGACCCCGACCGCACCGCCCCCACCGCCCTGGAACTCCTCCGTCTTCAGCTGCTGTGGGAACTCGAGGCTCTGTCGGATTCCGCGGCCGTGGCGGAGGCCCTGGCCCGGAGGGCCCTGGATTGGACCTACGCCGACGGCCAGGGGCGCCGCTGGGGGATCTCGCCGGGCAAGCTGCACCTGGGCGACATCACTCTCCCCTTACCTTTTTCCCTGGGGCCCAGCCCCGAGAACCGGGAAAAGATCCAGAGCCGGGTCTGGGAGTGGGAGGAAATCCAACGGGGGGCCGCCGGGGCCACCGTGCGGCAATCCTGGAAGGAACGGGACGAAGCCATCCGCAGGCGCATGGAGGCTCAACGGAAACCCGACTCCACCGGAAGGGGGGGTGGAGGGAGCTAGAGCCCCCCGGTGGAACGCCCGCCGGCGTTTGACGATCCCGGCCCCCAAGGTTCATCTTTAGCCTCTTCTCCGCTCTTTCCGGGACCGCCGGAAAGAGCGAACCTGTTTCATTTGGCCGGCGGGTTTCAGGCCCCCCCACGGTCCGGCCGGAGGGCTCCGGCCCGAGGCCCGAGGGGAAGCGGAGGGCAACCCGCCCTAGAGGAGATGGATTGGCTGTGGAACTGCCCCCCCGTCTGGATCCCCGAGAAATGGAGCCGCGACTCTATGCGGCCTGGAACCGGAGCGGCCTCTTTCATGTCCCCGCCCGGCGGGTGCTCGAGGAGGGCGGGGAACCCTTCGTGATCGTGATCCCTCCCCCCAATGTGACGGCCGTCCTCCACATGGGGCACGGCCTGAACAACACCATCCAGGACGTGCTGATCCGCTGGCGGAGAATGCAGGGGAGGGCCTCCCTTTGGGTCCCGGGAACGGACCACGCGGGGATCGCCACCCAGAACGTGGTGGAACGGCTCCTGGCCCAGGAGGGCAAGAGCCGCCACGATCTGGGCCGGGAGGCCTTCGTGGAGCGCACCTGGGCCTTCGTCCGGGAAACGGGGGGGACCATCCTGGAGCAGCTCAAGGCCATCGGGTGCAGCTGCGACTGGGAAAGGACCCGCTTTACGCTGGATCCCGGGTTGAGCCGGGCGGTCCGGGAGGTGTTCGTACGCCTCTACGAGAAGGGCCTCATCTACCGGGGGGAATACATCATCAACTGGTGTCCCCGTTGCCACACGGCCCTGGCCAACGAAGAAGCGGAGGCCGAAGAGGTTCAGGGACGGCTCTACCATCTGCGCTACCCTCTGGATCCGGCCGCAGCGCCCGCGGCGGAACGGGCCCGGGCCAGGGGGGCCGAAGCCCTGGGAAGGCTTGCCGACGGGCGGTGGTACCTTACCGTGTCCACCACCCGACCCGAGACCATGCTGGGGGACATGGCCGTAGCGGTGCACCCCGACGACGAGCGGTACCGGGAGCTGGTGGGGACCGAGGTGGAACTTCCCCTCACCGGGCGCAGGATTCTTGTGGTGGCCGACCCCTACGTGGACCGGGATTTCGGCACCGGTATGGTGAAAGTGACCCCGGCCCACGACCCCAACGATTTCGAGTTGGCCCGCCGCCACGGGATCCCGCCCTTGGATGTCATGACCCCCGAGGCGCGCATGGGGGACAACGCCCCCGAGGCCTTCCGGGGGATGGACCGGTTCGAGGCCCGCAAGGCGGTGCTCCGGGCCTTGGAGGAGATGGGCCTTTACGGTGGCGAAACGCCCCACACCCACGCCCTTCCCCGGTGCTACCGCTGCGATACGGTGGTGGAGCCCCGCCTGTCGGAGCAGTGGTTTGTGCGGATGAAGCCCCTGGCCCAACCTGCCCTGGAAGCCTCGCGCCGGGGGGTGGTCACTTTCGTGCCGGGGCGTTGGCAGAAAGTCTACGAGCAATGGCTCGAGAACATCCGGGACTGGTGCATTTCGCGGCAGCTGTGGTGGGGGCACAGAATACCCGTATGGTATTGCCATGAGTGCGGCGCGACCCTCGTGGCCCGGGAGGATCCCTCCCGGTGTCCGCACTGCGGTAACGTGCGACTCCAGCAGGACCCCGACGTCCTGGACACGTGGTTCAGCTCCTGGCTCTGGCCCTTCAGTGTGTTCGGGTGGCCGGAAGAGACGCCGGACCTGAAGGCCTTCTATCCGGGCCACGTCCTTTCCACCGCTCCCGAGATCCTTTTCTTCTGGGTGGCCCGCATGATCATGGCGGGTTACGAGTTCATGGGCCAAGCACCCTTCCGCACCGTCTACCTCCACGGAACGGTGCGGGACACCAAGGGAAGGAAGATGTCCAAATCCCTGGGGAACGGGATCGATCCCCTGGAAGTGGTGGAAAGGTTCGGGGCCGATGCCCTGCGGTTCACGGTGGTCAGTGCGGCGGCGGTGGGGACCGACATCTATTTGGATCCCGAAGACCTGGAAGCCTCGTTCGCCCCGGGACGGAATTTTGCCAACAAGGTGTGGAATGCCGGCCGATTTGCGCTCCTGAACCTGGGAAGCGAGCCGGTGCGGGGCTTGGACGAGGTTGCGGACAAGTTGCGGATCCCTGACCGGTGGATCCTTTCCCGCCTGAACCGGGCCGTGCAGAACCTGACCCAGGATCTGGAGAAGTTCCGCCTCCACGACGTGGCCGAAGGGGCCTACCACTTCTTCTGGGGGGAGTTCGCCGACTGGTACCTGGAGCTGGTCAAGCCCCGCCTCAAGGACGGCGATGGGGAGGGCAGTCGCGAGGCGGCTCGAACGGTTCTGGTGACGGTCTTGGACAACGCCCTCCGCCTGCTCCACCCCTTGATCCCCTTCGTCACCGAGGAGCTCTGGCAGAAACTGCCCTGGTGCGGTCCGGGGCCCAGGCCCCCGTTCCTCATGGTGGCTCCTTGGCCCGAGCCCCGGCCGGAGTGGCATGACCCGGACGCCGAGGCCCGCATGGCCGAGCTCCAGGATCTCATCGTGCACACCCGACGCCTGCGCAAGGAGTACGGGGTGGCGGAAGGGGCTTGGGTCCGATTGGTCCTCCGGGGGGTGCCGCCTGTCTTCCGGGCTACCCTGGCCCAGGAGGAGTGGGCCCTGCGAACCTTGGCCCGGGTGGAACGGCTTGAGCTGGAAGGAGAAGTGGGGGGGGAGCCCGGCGCCCACGCGGTGCTGTCCGACGGAACGGAGGTCTTCCTGCCCCTTCAAGGCCTGTTGGATGTGACGAGGGAAGTCGAGCGGCTGGAGGCGGAGTTGCACCGGGTGGAGAGGCAGTTGGCAGGGACAAGGGGGAAGCTGTCCAACGAAGCGTTCCTGGCCCGGGCCCCCCGGGAGGTGGTGGAGCGGGAACGGGAGAAGATGGCCTCGCTGGAGGAACAGGCGGGGAAGCTCGCCGAGAAGCTCCGGGCCCTCCGGGGGCGGTGATGGCGGATGTCAGCGGGCGGGTGGGGCGCCGGCCCATGAAGGGGTGGAGGATGCGCTGCACGGCGTGTCGCCTGGTGTGGTTGTGGGCGGCCTGGCTGGTGGGGGGGTGTGCCCGCCCCGCCCGACCCCCCGGCGGACCGGAGGATCGCATCCCCCCCATGGTGGTGTCCACCTGGCCGAGGCCCTTCGACACCGTACCGGCCACCCGGGATCCCGTCAGGATCGTTTTCAGCGAGCGCCTCAGTGAGCGGACCACCCAGGGCCGCCTGGAGGATGCCGTGCTGGTCTCGCCGGCCACCGGTGCGGTGAGCGTGAAACTGACCCGGAGCGGGCTGGAGGTTTCCCTGGCAGGGGGTTGGCGGGAAGGCTTGGTCTACCGGGTGCGGGTCCTGCCGTTCTTCCGGGACCTGTTCAACAACGCCATGGACGGGCCCTTCGAGCTGGTGTTCTCCACCGGGGGCGCGTTCCACGAACACGTGGTGGCGGGGCTGGTCACGGACCGCCTGTCGGGCGAGGCGGTGGAGGGAGCCCGGGTCGAGGCGCAGGAGAACCGGGAAGAAGGGGATCCCCAAGGGCCGGTCTACCTTTCCCGCACCGACTCCGAAGGGATCTTCGCTCTGCGCTACCTTCCCCCCGGTTCGTATACCTTGAGGGCTTATCAGGACGTGAATCGCAACGGGGTCCCGGACTTCCGGGAACCGCAAGCGGCCACCACGGTTCACGTAGGTCTCCTGCCCCCCCGCCAGGACACCCTGGTGACCCAGCTGGCTCTGTTGCGTCCCGACACCACCCCTGCCGTCCTGGTGCGGGTGGAGGTACAGGATTCCGCCACGTTGCGGTTCGTCTTCGACGACCCCCTCATGCCGGAGTACCCTCTGGACCTGGTTCAGGTCACCCTGGTGCTGGAGGGGGAAGGGGAGCGGGGGATCCGGCCCCTCCTGTGGAAGCGGGGGCTCGACTCCCTGCGGGCCTATCGCGACTCCGTCGTGGCGGCGGAGAGGGCCCGGGAGCGGGAGGACTCCTTGCGGGCGGTGGCGGATTCCCTGCGCCGGGTGGCCGATTCGCTGGGGGCCCGGCTGGAGGCTTTGCGGGCGGCCGGCGATACCCTTGCCGCCGACTCCCTGGAGCGGCAGCTCGCGGAGTTGAGGGGGCGGATCCTGGCTGCAACGGCGGCTCCTCCGGGGACCCGCCTCCCCCCGGGGGTGCCCCCTCCCCCACGGGCGGGCGCCGGGGCAGCCCCGGCCCGGCCTTTGCCGGAGCAAGAGTTCTACGCCGTCCTGGAAACTCCTCTCCTCCCCGACCGCCCTTACCGGCTGAGGGTCTCCGGGGTGGTGAACGTGAACGGGATCCGGGGAGGTGGGGGGGAAGCCGTCGTCACCTGGCGCCCCCAGCGGAGGGAATGAGATGGAAGGGGGGGATGCTCGGCGGTGGCTGCCGAAAGTGGATGCCTTGCTTGGGGCACCCGAGTTCGCCTTCCTCCTCGAAGCGTATCCCCGGGCCCGGGTCGTGGAGGCTCTCCGGGTGGTCCTGGCCGAGGCCCGGTCCAGGGGAGGGGAACCTGGAGGGGCGGGGGCGGCAGGGACCACGGACCCGGCGGGAGCCGGCGAGTGGGCTCGTCGGGTCCAGGAACGTCTCCAGGAGGCCGATCGGCCCTCTTTGCGCCCCGTGTTGAACGCCACCGGGGTTCTCCTCCACACCAACCTGGGACGGGCGCCCCTGTCCCGGGCGGCCCAGGAGGCCATGTACCGGGCCGCCCGGGGCTATTCCAACCTGGAATTCGACCTGGAGGCGGGGGAACGGGGCCGCCGTTACGTCCACTGCGTGGGCCTTTTGCGGGAGCTCACCGGGGCCCCCGATGCCTTGGTGGTGAACAACAACGCCGCGGCCGTCCTGTTGGCCCTCCATACCCTGGCGGAGGGGAGGGAGGTTTTGGTCTCCCGGGGCGAATTGGTGGAGATCGGGGGCGGGTTCCGGATCCCGGAGATCCTGGCCCGGAGCGGGGCCGTGCTACGGGAAGTGGGGACCACCAACCGGACCCGCCTGGGCGACTATCGGCGGGCCCTGAGGCCGGGGGTCACCGCGGCCATCCTCAAGGTGCACCGTTCCAACTTCCGCATCACGGGCTTCACCGAAGAGGCTTCCCTTCCCGAACTGGCAGCCCTGGCCCGGGAGACGGGGATTTTTCTTCTCCATGACCTGGGCTCGGGCCTTTTTGCCCCGCCCCAGGTGCTGGGGCTTCCGCCCGAGCCTCGAGCCACGGAAAGCTTGCAGCAGGGGGTGCATGCGGTGGCCGTTTCCGGCGACAAGCTGCTGGGCGGACCCCAGGCCGGGATCCTCCTGGGAGAGGCGGAAGTCATTGGTCGGATGCGGGAGAACCCCCTATGCCGGGCCCTCCGGGTGGACAAGGTGACCCTGGCGGGCCTCGAGGCCACCCTCCGGCACTACCTGGACCCCGAGGAAGCCCTGCGGGAGGTGCCGGTCCTTCGGATGCTCAGAGTCCCCCTCGGCGAGCTGGAGTCCAGGGCCCGGCAGGTGGCCGTGGGTCTGGACGGGACGGCCTGGGAGGCACGGCTGGCCCCCGGGATCGCGGCGGTGGGGGGGGGAACGTACCCGGGGGTGGAAATTCCCTCTTGGACCGTTCGGCTCCGACACTCCGGCTTCCCGGCCCATGAGGCGGCCCGCCGCCTCCGGACGGGCGAGCCGCCGGTGGTGGGACGGGTGGAGGAGGGGGAGCTGGTCCTGGACCTGCGGAGCGTGGACCCCGAAGAGGTACCGGTGCTGGTGGCCCGGTTGAGGGAAGTGGGGGGCGATGGGGGGTGATCTGCACCGGGCGGGGAGGGGCCCGCTGCGACCCGCCGTTTTCCTGGATCGGGACGGTACGCTGGTTCCCGAAAGGGAAGACCTGGCGGATCCGGACAAGCTGTTCCTGCTTCCAGGCGTGGCGGAGGGCCTCAAGAGACTGAAGGCTGCCGGCTACCTCCTGGTGGTGGTGACGAATCAATCCGGGATCGGGCGTGGTCTGTACGGCTGGAAGGAGTATCAGGCCGTGGCCCGGCGTCTGGACGAGCTTTTGGCCCGGGAAGGGATCCGGTTGGATGCCACGTATGTCTGTCCCCATCACCCGGGGGTGGACGGGCCGTGCTCCTGTCGCAAGCCGGGGGTGGGGCTTTTCCGGCAGGCTGCAGCGGAGCTGGGGGTGGACCTGGGCCGGTCTTGGGGGGTCGGAGACCGGTTGCGGGACCTCCTCCCGGTGGGGGAGCTGGGGGGAAGGGGGGTCCTGGTGCGGACGGGGTACGGCAAGGAGGAGGAAGCGGCCTCGGGGGGGAGGTTTGCGGTGGCGGAGGATTTTGCGGAGGCGGTGGGGTGGATCTTGGAAGGCCCCCGGCAAGCCACTCCCTCTTCCGGCGGGCGCCCACTCCCTTGAGGGGATCCCGGCTCGGCCTCCGAGGCCCCGTTACCCTCGGCCTGGTTCGCTTCGGGGCGCCCGGGGGGCGAGGGTCCCCGGACGGCTTCCGTTCCCGCCTGGGAGGGACGGCCGTGGTTCGCCCGGTGGGGTGAGGTCGGGGGGAGGCGGGGGGCGATCCGGGGGGGGTGCTCCAGGGGGGTCGTCTCCCTCCCCCCCCTGGGGCCTTGGGAGACCGCGAGGTTGCTTGACCCCCCTTTGACTGCCTTCTAGCTTAACAGGTCTAGGCCGGCTCGCCGGTCCCCGAGGAACCCAGGCATCGCGGGGGGGTAGTCTTCGCTTCGACAGGAAACCGTTTCCGGAAGAACGTAGTTTGGGAGGACCAACGAACCATGACCATCCATCTGACTCCCGCCGCCATTTCCACGGTCCAGAAGTTCCTTGAAGATCACGGAGCGGGCCAAGGGGCCGGTCTTCGTGTGGCGGTGCTCCCCGGGGGATGCTCCGGCTTCCAATACGGCCTGAATATCGAAGACGGACCGGAGAGCGATGACGAGGTGCTGGAAATCCAGGGCCTCAGGGTTTTCGTGGATCCCTTCAGCGCCCAGTACCTGGAGGGGGTGGAGATTGACTACGTGAGCACCATGATGGGCTCCGGATTCACCTTCAAGAACCCCAATGCCACGGGGGGGTGCGGGTGCGGGAGTTCCTTCACCGTCTGAACCCCGGAGGCCTCGCCTAGGAACGGACAAGGGGGGCCGCGGCGGAGTTCCGGGGCCCCCTTTCTGTCGACCAGAGGGCTCGAGCCCACCGAATCCCATGATCGCCCCATCCCATCGAACCCTGGAAACCCCTCTGGACTACGCAGCTCTGCCCCGGGAGGAACTGGTGGAGCGCATCCGGAGGCGGAAGGCGGAGCGGAACGCCGTCATCCTGGGCCACAATTACCAGAGGGTGGAAATCCAGGAGGTGAGTGACTTCTTGGGGGACTCTCTGGAACTCTCCCAGGAGGCGGCGGCCACTCCGGCGGAGGTCATCGTCTTCTGCGGAGTCCGCTTCATGGCCGAGACGGCCAAAGTGCTCTCTCCCCGGAAGACCGTCCTGATGCCCGATCTCCGGGCAGGGTGCCCCATGGCCGACATGGTGGACGCCCCGGGGCTTCGCCGCCTCAAGGCCCGCTATCCCGATGCCGTGGTGGTGGCCTACGTGAACAGCTCCGCCGAGGTCAAGGCGGAGGCCGACATCTGCTGCACGTCGGCCAACGCCGTGCGGGTCGTGGAATCCGTCCCGCCCGACCGACCCATCCTCTTCGTACCCGACCGGAACCTGGCCCGGTACGTGAGGGAAAGGACGGGCCGGACGAACATCATCGCCTGGGACGGCTACTGTCACGTCCACGACGACATGGTGCTGGAGGAGTTGGAGAGAGCCAGGCGGGAGCACCCCGGGGCGCTGGTGGTCATCCACCCCGAGGCCCGAAAAGACCTGCTGG
Source organism: Gemmatimonadota bacterium (assembly GCA_030550695.1). Lineage (GTDB taxonomy): Bacteria > Gemmatimonadota > Gemmatimonadetes > Longimicrobiales > Gaopeijiaceae > JAUQOX01. The sequence goes on from JAUQOX010000020.1 coordinate 15,531, forward strand.
AGCGGGCGGATGTGGTGACCTCCACTTCCGGGATGGTGCGGCTGGCCCAGGAGCACGAGGCCCTCATCATCGGTACGGAGCGGGGTTTGGTGGACCGGCTTCGCCAGCAGTTCCCCCACAAGACCCTGATTCCTTTGTCGGGCGCCGCCGTCTGCGGGAACATGAAGCTGAACACTCTGGCCAAATTGGCCTGGTCCTTGGACCATTTGCGCTATGAAGTGGTCCTGGAAGAGGAGATTCGGGCCCGGGCCGAGGCCTCGCTCAAGAAGATGCTCGAACTGTCGGGGGGGTGGGGTCGGCCCTCCGGAGCCCCTGCCCTGGCGGGTGCCCCGGGAGGTCCCCGGGGTTGCGGCTGCGCCTGAGGACTACGCCCGCAAGGCCCTGGGAACATGCGAATCGAGACCTTCGCTGGGGGGGATTTCGGCGAGAACACGTACGTCGTGGTGGCCCCGGACGCTCCTCTGGCCTGGGTCATCGATCCCGGGGCCGAGGCCCCGGCCGTGGTGGACTTCCTCGAAAGGGAAGGCCTGCGGCTCGGGGCGATCCTTCTGACCCACGCCCATCTGGACCACGTGGAGGGGATCCCCGCCCTGCGCCGGTGGGCGCCCGGAGCCCCCATCTATCTCCACCCCGGAGACCTCCGGCTCTACCAGGGGGTGGACCTGCAGGCCCGGGCATTCCATCTGCCCCTCGTGGGTCCGCTGCCCGAGCCGGACAGGAGTCTGGAGGAGGGCCAGCGTCTGCAGCTCGGCAGCGCTCTCTGTGAGGTGCGCTGGGCCCCCGGTCATGCCCCGGGCCATGTCCTCTTCTTCTTCCCCGCGGAAGGGGTAGCCTTCGTGGGGGATGTCATCTTCCGGGGATCCATCGGCCGGACCGACCTGGTGGGGGGTGACTTCCAGCGCCTGATGGAGTCCATCCGCCAGCAGGTGCTCACCCTTCCGGACGAAACCCGCCTTCTGTCGGGTCACGGCCCCCAGACCACGGTGGGGTGGGAGCGCCGGACGAATCCGTTCTTGGTGGGGCACTTCGGTGGCGAACTCGTCTGAGGGAGAGGCGGGGCCGGTGCGGGCCGCCGTCTTCGCTTCGGGGAGCGGCTCCAACTTCCAGGCCTTGCTGGACCGCCAAGACGATCTTGGCGCCTACGGCATCGTCCTTTTGCTGAGCGATCGGCAAGACGCGGGGGCGCTGGAAAGGGCCAGGAAAGCGGGGGTGCCGGGCCGGGTGGTGCCGGTGAAGGGGCGTCCTCCGGAGGAGACCGCCGCCGAGATGCTGGCGGTTCTGGAAGAGTACGCCGTGGAGGTAATCTTCCTTGCGGGTTACCTGCGCCTTGTCCCTCCGCAGGTGGTTCGAGCCTTCCCCCGCCGGATTCTCAACATCCATCCCGCCCTGCTTCCCGCGTTCGGCGGGAAAGGGATGTGGGGACACCACGTTCACCAAGCCGTGTTGGCCACCGGCGCGGCGGTGACCGGGCCCACGGTCCACTTCGTGGAGGAGGAGTACGATACCGGCCCCATCCTGGCCCAGTGGCCCGTGCCGGTGCGCGCCGGCGACACCCCCGACACCCTCGCGGCCCGGGTCCTGCGGGTGGAACACCTGCTCTACCCCTTGGCTGCAAGCCACCTGTGTCGGGCTCTCCGGGAGGGCAGGCCGCCGGAACCTCTTCGCCCCCCCGGAGAATGCTTCGCCGTCCTGGAGGCCCACGACGGATCTTCGTTGGTCCGGCAGATAGCTCGGGCCTTGGGGCTGGCTTCCCTTTGTCCCTTTCCGAGGTTTCCATGAAACCGCGTGCGCTCATCAGCGTTTCCGACAAGACCGGTGTGGTGGAACTGGCCCGGGGGTTGGTGGCCAGGGGGTGGGAGATCCTGTCCACCGGGGGAACGGCCCGGACTTTGCGCGACCAGGGCATCCCTGTGGTGGAGGTGGCTCAGGTGACCGGACATCCCGAAATGATGGACGGGAGGGTAAAGACCCTGCACCCCGCCATCCATGCGGGTATCCTGGCGCGGCGGGAACACCCCCACGATCTGGCTGCCCTGGAAGCCCAGGGCTACTTGCCCATCGACCTGGTGGTGGTGAACCTCTACCCCTTCCGGGAGACGGTGGCCCGGGGGGTGACGTTTGCCGAGGCGATGGAGCAGATCGACATCGGCGGTCCGGCCATGCTCCGTTCCGCTGCCAAGAACCATTCCCATGTCTGGGTCGTGGTGGATCCCGCCGATTACGGAGCGGTCCTGGAAGCCTTGGACGGAAAGACGGATGCCGCCGTGCTCCGGAGACATCTGGCGGCCAAGGTGTTCCGGCACACGGGGCTTTACGACTCGGCCGTTGCCGACTACCTCGAGGCGGAGCCCGCCTCCGGTCCCCTTTCCGATGGGGATCGTTTCCCGGCGCGGTTGGACTTGAGGGCAAGACGCCTCCAGGTGTTGCGCTACGGGGAAAACCCCGATCAGGGTGCGGCCTTTTATGCCCTGGGCGAAGGGACGGAAGGGGTGGCGGGGATACGCCAGCTCCACGGCAAGGAGCTTTCCTACAACAATCTCCTGGATCTGGACGGGGCCCTCCTCGCTCTGGCGCCCTTCGCCTTTTCCCCCGAGGCGGCCGTGTGCCTGGTGAAGCACACCACGCCCTGCGGGTTGGCCGTGGGGGAAAGTCTGGCGGAAGCCTATCGGAAGGCCCTGGCCACCGACCCGGTGAGCGCCTTCGGATCGGTGATCGTGGCCAACCGCGAGGTGGACGAGACCGCCGCCCAGGCCATGTCGGAGCTGTTCGTGGAATGTGTGGCGGCTCCCGGCTACACCCCCGAGGCGTTGGAGCTTCTCAGTCGGAAAAAGAACCTCCGGATCCTCGCCTTCCCGGCCGCGGCGGCAGGCCGAGACGAGCTCCCCCTGGAAGAGGCCCTGCAGCCGCTGTCGCCCGAGGTGCGGCCGGCTGCCCGGTTCCTGGCCCTTCATGGGCGGCGGCCGCACCCGCGGCTGATCCGGTCGGTGTACGGAGGGTTGCTGGTGCAGGATCCCCCGGCGCCTCCCTTCTATGGGGCGTGGCCCGCCGATTGGAGGGTGGTGACCCGGCGCGAGCCGAGCCCGGAAGAGAGGCGGGACCTCTCCTTTGCCTGGGCCGCCGTCTTCGGCGTCAAGTCCAATGCCATTCTTCTGGCCAAGGGGGGGGCCACCGTGGGGATCGGCGCAGGGCAGATGAGCCGGGTAGACTCGGTGAAGATCGCGGTCCAGAAGGCCCGGGAGGCGGGTCTGTCCCTGGAGGGGGCAGTGCTGGCCTCAGACGCCTTCTTCCCCTTCCGGGACGGGGTGGACGTGGCCGCGGCGGCCGGAATCCGGGCTGTGGTGCAGCCCGGCGGATCGGTGAGGGATGACGAAGTCATCGCCGCCGCCGAGGAACACGGCTTGGCCATGGTTTTCACCGGACGGCGGCTGTTCCGCCACTGACACGTCCCGGAGAAGCTTACCTGCGTCTTTGAGGAACCACGCGAACACCAGAGGAGCCCCCACGGCCAGCACGCCGATGGAGGTCCAGGTTGCAAGATCGAACAGGCTCAAGGGCTCCTCCTTGGGAAGACCGGCTGCACAAAGCCTCGGGGCCTACCCGCCCTCGGCCTTGGGAGGCTGGGGGCGGGAGAGAGGTGCTGGGGGCCGGTCCGCCGTGGGCCTCCCCCACCGTTGGCCCAACCAAAACGCCAGCGCTGAAGCCGGGAGGGCCGCCAGCACGGCATACTCCTGCCAGATGGCCCAGGACGTTTCGCCCCACCCCACGGTCCAGATCACGGTACCCCAGGTGTCGTCGGGCTCGCCGAGGATGTTGACCAACAGGTAAACCGCAGCCACTACGCTGAGCCCTGTGACCGAGGAAGCGATCCCTGCGGCGGGACGGAGACCGTCCTTCCGCAGAAGGGCCATCCCCACCGGAACGAAGGCCGTGGCCACCAGCACAGCCGCCATGAAGACCCAGGCGGAAACGACAGAACGGAAGAAGAGGGCCAGGGCCACCGAAACCAACGAGGCGGCCACGATTCCCCAGCGGGTCAGGCGCAAAAGATCCCGGTCGCTCAGGGGTTTCCCCTTCATGGGGCGGTACAGGTCGTAGGCCAAATTCCCCCCGGCGATGAGGAGGTAGGAGTCCACCGTGGACATGCCTGTGGCGATGACACCCGCCACGAAGAGCCCCATGAGCCCCGCGGGAAGCTTTTCGATGACGAGGGTGAGGAGGGCGTAGGAGGGATCGGAGGTCACCCCCGCCGCCCGAGCGGCCATCCCCAAAACGGTGGTGATCCAGTCGTAGGCCGCCCAGAGGACCACCCCCATGGCCATGGCCACCACCAGGGCCTTCCGGCTCTCGGCGGCGAAGATCCGCTGGTACAAGGCCGGCTCCACGAACACCGACAACGCAGCGGTGGAGAAAACCACCAAGACCGCCCCAGGATAACTCCCCCGGGGCTGGAAGTGGGTAGCCGGCAGTCCGGCCTCGAGGAGGCCCTCCGCCCCACCCAAACCCCCCAGGGCCAGAGCGGCGGCGATCCCCAACGTAAGGCACATGAGGGTAAACTGCACGGTGTCGGTGAGGGCGTCGGCCAGAAGGCCCCCCATGAGGGTGTAAGCCACCGAGACCAGGGCCGCCAGGATCACCCCCAGGGAAAAGGGAATCCCCAGGATGATTTCCAGCAGGATCCCCATCCCCATGAGGGCGAAGAGGGGGAGGGAGTAGAAGAACGACGCCACGGCCACCACCGCCCGGGTGCCCGGCCCGTAAAGGGCGGCCACGTCGGGCAGGCTCATGAAGCTTCCCCCCCGGAGTTTTCCTGCCAGGAAGATGGCCGTGATGAGAAGGGCCAGGTAATAGGGGCGGGAGTACCAGAACCACCCCACCACCCCGTCCATGTACCCCACCTCCGACGCCCCCAACAGCACGTCCAGACCGTAGTACGTGGACACCAGGGTGCACACCAGCAGGGGTGCCGTCATCCGGCCTCCGGCCACGAAGTAGTCCCGGAAGGAGTGGATGGAGCGGGAAACCACCAGCCCCAGGAACAACACGCCGGCCACGTAGAGC
>JAUQOX010000206.1 GCA_030550695.1 Gemmatimonadota bacterium
ACCACCACGTCTCCGATCTCCTCCACGGTGCGGAACTCGCCCAGCGTCCGGAGGGGGTAACGATAGCGTCCCCGGAGCACCGTTCCCCCGGGGGCCCGAACGTTGGCCTGCGCCAAGGCCTGGCTTATTTCCTCCAGGGTGAGGCCATAGAGCTCCAGGCGTTCCGGGTCCACCTCCACCCGGATCTCTCGATCCAACCCGCCGGTGACCGCCGCTTCCGCCACCCCGTCCAATTGCTCCAGGCGCCGGCGGAAAACCGTCTCGGCAATCTCCTTGGTGGTCCAGAGGTCCGGGCCCCCCGCCACGGAAAGGGTGAGGATGGGCTCCGCCTCGGGGTCCACCCGGAGGATCCTCGGGCGGTGGGCCATCTCGGGCAAAGCGTCCCGCAGGTTGTCCAGCCGCTCCCGGAGCTGGAGCATGGCAAAGTCCATGTTCGTGCCCCAGGCGAACCGCACCGTTACCAGACTCACGCCCTCCCGGGACACGGAGGTGATCCGCTCCACCCCCGGCACCGCCGCAGCCTGCGCCTCGATGCGCCGGGTTACCAGGCGCTCCACTTCGGGGGGCGCTACCTGCGGATAGGCTGTGTAGACCACCAACCTGGGGTAGCTCACCTCGGGCAGGAGGTCGATGGGAAGGCGCGCGAAGGAGATGAGGCCCAGCAGGACCACGGCCAGGTAGAGCATGGCCACGGCCACCGGCCGTCGCACCGAGACCGACGGAAGGGACATGGCTAGCGCAGTTCCTCCCCCACGACCTCTTCCAGGTTCGTAAGGGCCTGCTCCAGGGCGAAGAGCTGGTGGATCACCTGCCTTTCGGCCCGGGCCGCGGCTTCGATGTCCTGTTGCAGCTCGGTGAAAGTCCGCGTGCCCAGCCGGTACTGTTCCCGGGCCAAGGTCAGGCGCTCCTGGGCGATGGAGCGGGATTGTACGGCCAAGAGATAGCTACGGCGGGCGGTCTGAAGGGCGATGAACCGGCTCCGCACCTCCTCCTCCACCCTGAGCCGGGCCTCCCGCAGGCGCTCCTGGGCGTTGGCCAGTTGGACCTCGGCCTGGACAATGGAGGCCTTGGTGTCCAGGCGGGGAAAGAGAGGAACGGTGATCCCGAAGCTCACCCCCCCGGCCCGGGACCGGTCGGGGTACAGGTCCAGGACCGAGGTGAGCTGGTCGCCGAAGGAACTCTGGTTGGCGGAGAACCCCAGGGCCAGGGGCGGCCATCGGCTGGCCCGGGCGTTGGCCGCCTCGGCCCGGGCCACGTTCAGGGCGGACTCCTGCTCCAGCAGAGCGGGGCTGGACGCCAAGGCCCGCCGCACCAGATCTCCTTCGTCCAGGAAGCCGGGATCGAAGGGCTGGGGGAGAGCCTCCGACACCCGGAAGGCCAGGAGCGTCTCGTCTCCGATGGCGGTGCGCAGGGCCAGGAGGGCCGTTTCCAGCTGCCCCTTGACCTCTTCGATGCGGCTCTCCTGCTCCCTCACCTGGAGTTCCGCAATGAGCACCTCCACCCGACCGGCCCCCGCCAGCTCGAACCGCCGGCGGGTCGTTTCCAGGTCCACGAGACGAGCCTGGAGGAGGTTGGCCTCCACCGCCTGCAAGGCAAGCTGGTACTGGGCCGCCCGGTAACGTCGGACGACGGTGGCCCGAAGCGTCCGGGAGGCCGCCGTCACCGCCGCCTCCCGGGCTCTGGCTCGGGCCTTTTGGGTGGCCAGGCCTCGGAAGCGGGCCCCCCAATCCCACAAAGAGATCCTTCCGGAAAGAGATTGGGAGGTGGAAGAGGAGGTCCGCCATTCCGTGATGGGGTTGGCCACAGGCAGGCCGAAGACGTCCGTGCTTACGAGTTGCCGGTTCAGGCTCACACCGGTGGAGGTGCTGAAATTCAGGGTGGGCAGGAACTGCCCCACGGCCAGCTCCCGCTCCATCCCGCTCAGACGGAGCTGGTGGCGGGTGCTCCGGAAGGAGGGGTTGTGGGCTTCGGCCCGGGCCAGCGCCTCTTCCAGGGTAAGGAGGGGTGGCTCCTGAGCGGTCAGGCCCCCGGGGAGGGCAGCCCCGGCCAGAGCCAGGGATCGGAGGAGACGGTTCGCCCAGGGCGAGGGGTGGCGACCGCTCTTGGGGGTCGGGCACCGGCCCAGGGCGCACAGCCGGCCGGTCATGGCCCACCTCCTTCCCCCGGCTCCCGCCCTCGAACTCCGGTGGGAGCCCGCTCCACCAGTCGCACCGGGGCATCGTGGACGAGATAGTGGTGGTTCTCCACCAGCACGATCTCGCCCGGCCGGACCCCGTCGGTTTCGGGGTGCTCCACGATCTCCACGAACCGGTCGTTCTCCAGGCCCGTGGTCACGTAGCGCCACTTGGCCCGCCCCTCTTCGTACACGAAGAGCATGGTACGGCGGTCCTTTTCCAGGATGGCCCCCCGGGGCACCAGGATGCGATCCGGATACCCCCGGGCCTCCAAGGTCACCTGGGCCCACATCCCCGGCTTGATCCTTCCTTGCGGGTTAGCTACTTCCAACGTCACCCGGGCGGTGCGGTCGGCATCCACCACCGGGTTGATGGAGACCACCCTTCCGGCGAAGGTTTCGCCGGCAAGGGCGGCAAACCTCACCCGGCCTCGACGCCCCTCGGCCAAGGCCCCCAGCTCCCCCTCCAGGACTTTCGCCTCCACCCGGATGGGGTCCAGGGCCACCACGGTAAGGAGTTCCGCCCCCGCCCCCACCCGCTGCCCCTCCACCACCCGGAGGTTGGCCACCCTGCCGGCAAAGGGGGCCCGGACGGTTGTCCGTTCCAGATCCAGCTCCGCCTGGCGGAGCACCACCTCGGCCTGGGCCAGCCCGCTCCGGGCCCGGGCCAGCCGGCTCCGCTCCTCCCGCACTTGGGGGTCGGGGATCTCGTGGTCGAAGAGGGTCATTTCCTGGAACGCGGCCTGGGCCCGGAGGAGTTCCGCCCGGGCCCGGGCCAGGGCCAGGGCGTACTCCGTGGTGTCCATCTCCACCAGGAGATCCCCGCTCCCCACCGCCGAGTTCTCCCGCACCAAGATCCGCCGGATCCGCCCTCCCACCTCGGCATGGAGGGGGGCACCCTGCACCGAAGCCGCCTGTCCGGCCGCCGTCACGGTAACCCACAAGGTGTCTCGGATGACCTCCGCCCCCACCACCGGCTGGGCCACGTCGGTGGGGAACTGCTCCCGGACGGCCGGGGGGGTCTCGCTCCCGGCACCAGGCGCGGCCGCACCGCCGGCGCCCGGAGCCGCGGCGGAACCCCTGGGACCCGTCTTGGCCAGGCGAAGGTAGGCCCCTCCCACAGCGAGGACGCCCAGCAGAACAAGGGTGAGGAGGCCCAGGGGAGGTCGGGAAAGCTTCATGGTTGCACGGGGGGCGCAGAGGGTGGTTTCTTTCACCGGCCGGGGTCCGGCGCCTGCCACCGCCGGAGCTCCGTTCCCCCGATGCCACCCCCCCAGGATCGCCCCGGGTCGGTGGCCGCGGCGCGGTCGTCCCAGGCCGGCGGCCTCGGGGCCAGCCCCCGGCGCAGAAGGCTGCTGCCTGGGGCCCTGGGGTTCCTCGGCCCTGTTGCGCCCTATCATGGGGTGGGAGAGTGGGCCGGGCAATGCTTTGATGGGCCGCCGCGCCGGGGCGGGAAGCGGCAGCCGGCCCTCAGGAGCTTCCTTCCAGCTCCGGCACCTGCCTCGGACGAGGCCGGTAGGTCTTGAGCCTGGCCAGGTAGGTCGTCACCCCTACGGCCACGGCCAGGAGGAAGAGGCGCAGCCACCAGGACCGGGCCACGGCCACCACCGAAAAACCGATGACGCCCCACAGGAGCACCAAGGTCAGCACCTTGTGGCGCAGGGGCATGCCCCTGCCCTCCCGATAGTTCCGGATGTACTCGCCGAAGTAGCGGTTGGTGAGGAGCCATTCATAGAGGCGAGGCGAGCTGCGGGCGTAGCAGTAGGCGGCCAGAAGCAAAAAGACCGTGGTGGGGAGGAGGGGGAGGAACATCCCCAGCACTCCCAAACCCACGGCCACAGACCCGCAGGCCACGAGAACCAGTCTGCGAAGCTCCCTCATCCCGGGCCGCTTTCCCCTTTATCCGAGTCCCTCGTTCCCACTCCGGCTACCCCTCTGGGGGCCCTCGGGCTCCCTCTTTCCCTTCCCCTTCCCCGCCGCCGCTCCTCCACGGCCCGTCGGAGCAGGTACTCGATCTGCCCGTTCACGGAGCGGAGCTCATCGGCCGCCCATCGCTGGAGGTCTTCCCAGAGCTCGGGGCTGATACGCAGCAGGAAGGTCTTCTTGCCTGCCACCGGAAGTCCATCAGTAGAGGGTGCCCGCGTTGATCACCGGGTGGGGCTCCCGTTCTCCGCAGAGCACCACGAGGAGGTTGGACACCATGGCGGCCCGCCGCTCGGGATCCAGGTCCACGATCTGGTCCCGGGCCAGTTTCTCCAGGGCCATCTGCACCATACCCACAGCCCCTTCCACGATCTTCTGGCGGGCCGCGATGATGGCCGAGGCCTGCTGGCGCTGGAGCATGGCGCCGGCGATCTCCGGAGCGTAGGCCAGGTGCGACAGGCGGGCCTCCACCACCTCCACCCCGGCTTTGTCGAGCCGTTCCTGGAGTTCCTGCTCCAGGGTCCGGGACACCTCGTCAATGTTGCCTCGGAGGGACACCACCTGGGCCGGCTCTTCTTCCCAGGAATCGTAGGGGTAGGCCGAAGCCAGGTGCCGAAGGGCCGATTCGCTCTGGAGGTTCACGTATTCGGTGTAGTTCTCCACCTCGAAGCAGGCGGCATAGGTGTCCCGCACCCGCCACACGATCACGGCGGCGATCTCGATGGGATTCCCCGCGTGATCGTTCACCTTGAGCTTCTCGGTGTTCAGGTTGTGGGCCCGGAGGGAAATCTTCCGCTTGGAGGCGAAGGGGTTGACCCACCAGAAGCCGTTGTCCTTCACCGTGCCGATGTACTTGCCGAAGAGCACCAGGACCCCCGCCTCGTTGGGGGCCAGGATGAGGAACCCCACGGACAGGATCACGTTGGCGGCGAGGAGTAGCACCAGGCCGATGAGAAGGGGCACGCCGGGGCCCGGAGCCAGGGTCCCCTGATCCAGGCCGATGATGGTCCGGATCATGGCGTAGAGGAGGAGGGGATAGAGGAGGAGGTTGATGGGGAGCATGATCCAGCCCGACAGGGGCTTGGCGGCTCTTTCCTGGCTCATGGGGGGCCTCCGAGTTCGGGGCGACCTGGACGGGGACGGGGGGAGCCTGGTGATCTCCTGGGTCTATATCACAATGATATCATT
>JAUQOX010000021.1 GCA_030550695.1 Gemmatimonadota bacterium
ATGGGGCTCAGGAGCACCAGGTGGTTCGGGTCACCCCCCCCGGACTGCGTGCCCCTGCCGAGGTGTCGGCCGCCATCAACCCCACCAACCCCGACCACATCGTATTGGTGTCCTTGGCGGCAGGACCTCCAGGAGGGCCGAGGATCACCAACTACGCCTATGTCAGCGGGGACGGAGGCCAGACCTGGACCGTGGTTTCCCAGCCCAACCCCCAGGGGCGGGTGCAGGGGGACGACGCCGTGGTGTTCGATGGCCGGGGGAGGGCCTTTCGCTCCTACATCTCCTTCGACGGCATTCGGTTGGCCCGCCCTCCGCGAGCCTGGAACGGGATCTTCGTGAGCCGCTCCGACGACGGGGGATGGACGTGGGGCGATCCCGTGCCCGTCGTGGACCACATCAACACCGTGGAACCCTTCGAGGACAAGCCTTGGCTGGCGGTGGACGCCGTGGAGGGATCTCCTCATTTCGGGAATCTTTACGTGGCCTGGACCCGGTTCGACGTCTACGGAAGCGCAGACCCCCGGGACTCCACCCAGATCTACTTTTCCCGATCCGTGGACGGAGGCCGCACCTTTTCCGTGCCCATCCGCATTTCCGACAGGGGAGGCGACGCTCGGGACAGCGACGACACCGTGGAAGGGGCGGTGCCCGCGGTGGGTCCCCAGGGCGAGGTCTATGTCGCGTGGGCCGGTCCCCACGGGATCGTGATGGACCGGTCGCTGGACGGGGGGTGGAGCTTCGGGGAAGACCGGCCGGTAACGCCCAACCCCGGCGGGTGGGACATCCCGGTGGCGGGCATGGGCCGCCACAACGGGATGCCGGTGACCGCCGTGGATGTGAGCCAGGGGCCCTTTCGAGGAAGGGTCTACGTGAACTGGATCGACGAGCGGAACGGGGACCCTGACGTGTTCGTCATCGCCTCCATGGACGGGGGTGACACCTGGGAGGAGCCTGTCCGGGTGAACGACGATCCCCTGGGAAACGGAAAAGCTCAGCTTTTCACCTGGATGAGCGTGGATCCTGTGGACGGCTCCGTGAACGTGGCCTTTCTCGATCGCCGGGACACGGAAGGGGAGGCCCAACGCGTGACCCTGGCCCGGAGCACGGATGGGGGGCGCACCTTCCGGAACCATTTCGTGGATCAGGAACCGTTTGTCTGTCCCGCTTCGGTGTTCTACGGAGACTACATCGCCGTGGCGGCCTACGGAGGCCGGGTCGTGGTGGCCTGGCCCCATTGCCTGTCCGGGGGGGAGCTGGCCATCTCGGCAGCCCTGTTCCGCTTTATGGAGAGCCGATGAAGGGGGGAGAAGGGAGACGGGAGCGGTCGCCGCAAGAAGGTGCGGGACAGCACGGGGATTTCGGAGAGGACCGGGGTCTCCGTCGGGTGTTGGGCCCCTTCGACGCGACCATGGTGGTGGTAGGGGGGATCATCGGGGCCGGGATCTTCATCAACCCCTACATCGTGGCCCAAAGACTTCCCTCCACCGGCTGGGTGCTGACCGCTTGGGTCTTGGGGGGTGTGGTGGCCATGGCGGGAGCCTTCACCTTTGCCGAGCTGGGAGCCGTACGACCTAAGGCCGGCGGCCACTACGCCTACTTGCGGGAGGCCTTCCACCCTCTGGTGGGGTTCCTCTACGGCTGGGCCCTCCTTTTCATGATCGAGACGGGGGCCATCGCTGCCGTGAGCCTGACCTTTGCCGAGTATACCCTGCGGATGGTGGGCGGGAACGAGGCGGCGGTCCTACCCTTGGCGGTAGCCTCGATCCTGGTGGTGGGGGGGATCAACGCCTTGGGGATCAAACCCGGTAGCCGAGTCCTCAACCTCTTCGTGGTTCTCAAGGTGGGGGCCCTCGCCGTCCTCATCGGGTTGGGACTGTGGCTCGGAGGAGGGGTGGGGGTGGAGGGGGAAGGTGGTGTAGGGGGGATGGCCGGTGGGACAGGGGGCCCCCACGGGGACGTGGGGGAGGGAGGGGTGGACGGCGGCTTGCCGCTCTTGGCGCTGGGGGCGGCCCTGATTCCCATCATGTTCTCCTACGGGGGCTGGCAGAATGCTAACTACGTGGCCGAGGAGATCCGGGATCCCCGCCGCAACCTACCCCGGAGCCTGGTCCTCGGGACGGCCCTGGTGGTCCTGGTGTATGTGTCGGTGAACTGGGTCTACCTGCGCACCCTGGGTCATGGCGGGCTCGCGGACACCGTGACGCCGGCGGCGGACGCCGCCCGGATCCTCATGGGTGGCTTGGGGGACCGCTTTCTGGCAGCGGCCATCGCCGTCTCGACCTTCGGTTTCTTGAACCTTACCATGTTGGCCCCCACACGGGTCTACTACGCCATGGCCCGGGATGGTGTGTTTCTGCGGTCCGTGTCAGCCCTTCACCCGCGCTTCCGATCTCCCCTTGGGGCTATTTCGCTCCAGACCGGCTGGGCCCTGCTTTTGGTCCTCACCGGCACCTACGCGCAACTCGTGGATTACGTGGTCTTTGCGGATTGGATCTTCTTCGGCCTGGCAGGAGCCAGTCTCTTCGTGTTCCGCCGACGGATCCCTTTGGAGGAGCGTTCTCCGGGGAGTTTTCGCGCTCCCGGCTATCCCTGGCTCCCTGCCTTGTTCGTGGCGGTGGCGGCGGCCATCGTGCTGAGTGTGGTGCAAACGAACCCGTTCCGGTCGGCCCTGGGGGCGCTTCTTCTGGCCACCGGGGTGCCTGCCTACCTCCATTGGAGGAAGGGTGCGGCTGCGGAAGGAGGGTTACCCGGCGAAAGGAAATGACAATGTCGGAAGTCGCCTTCCAGGACGGTGAGGGGGTGTCGGCCTACCTCCGTTGGATCAAGCATGCCCCCCCGGTGCGATACGATTTGAGGGGGAGCAACCTGCTCCCCTGTACCGTAGACGACCTTCCCGGCGCGCGGGAGGCCCTGGCCCTGGACGGACCCCATGAAGAAGGGTATCCGCCGTTGGTGGAGGCCATCGCGGCACGATACGGGGTGCCGACAGAAAGTGTGGCCGTGGCTTCCGGAGCGTCGGGGGCCAACTTTCTGGTGTGTGCGGCTCTTCTCCGCCCCGGCGACGAGGTGGTGGTGGAAGAGCCGGCCTACGATCCTCTTATGGCCGTCCCTCGGCTCCTCGGGGCCCGAATTCGTCGCTTTCGTCGCCGGTTCGAGGACGGCTTCCGGGTGGATCCCGACGAAGTGGCCCGGGCCATGACCCCTGCCACCCGTCTTGTCATCCTCACCAACCTGCACAACCCCACCGGGGTGTACACACCGCCGGGGGCGTTGCAGGCCGTGGGGGAGGTGGCAGAAAGGGTGGGAGCTCGGGTGTTGGTGGACGAGGTGTACCTGGAATCTGCCCCCGGCCTGGATCCGCAGCCGGCAGTCCACCTGTCGCCCACCTTCATTTCCACCTCGAGCCTGACCAAAGCCTACGGTCTGTCCGGACTTCGGGCGGGGTGGGCCCTGGCCGAGCCTGAGGTTGCGGAAAAGCTCCGCAGAGTGCGGGATGTGGTGGACGTCGTGGGGTCGTTCCCTTCGGAGGTCCTGGCTGCCCTGGCGTTCCGGAATCTGGAGGCCCTCCAACGTAGGGCGCGCTCCATCCTGGAGCCCAACTCCGCCCAGGCCAGGAGGTTTTTGGAGGCACATCCCATGCTGGAGTGGGTTGCGCCGTCCGGGGGGTCGGTGGTATTTCCCCGCATGAAGGGTTGCGCGGACAGTGAACCCTTCGTGGCCTTTCTGGCCGGGCGGTATGAAACGGGTGTGGTGCCTGGGCGGTTCTTCGAGGCTCCCGCCCATTTCCGCATCGCCTTGGGAGGATCCGCGGATACCCTGCAGAAGGGACTTGAATCCCTGAGCCGCGCGCTGGATGAATGGCAAGGCCGCGCTCCCTGAGCCGGGCGGCGGCCTTCCGGCGGCAAGGAACCTCAGCGGATCACAGCCCCGGTCAGGCGGTGGCAGTCGGCACAGGTGGCGAGGAACTCCCCATAGAGCCGTGCCCGCTCTTGGGGATCTGCAGCGGCCGGCCCTCGGGAACCGATGTCGTAGACGGTCTGCAGAAGGCTGCGCACGCGCTCGCGATCCTGGGGCGAAGACACCACCTGGTTCACCTGGAGCCAACCGCGGGTAAGGGCTTGGGATCCTTCCTCCCAGGCTCGATCGTCGGGGCCGACCAGCCCGTCCCACATGCGGCGTGCGGCCCATACGTGCAGGGCCATCTCCCCCTTCGGATCTCCCCCGGCAGGCGGCGGCGACGCCATGAGAGCAGGGGCGGCGGTCACTCCGTTGGCCCGGTGACAGTCGCCACAGGTCCGTCCCATCTGCGCAGTGGCCTCGAAAGCGGCTCGGAGGTCGGAGGTTTCAAACACTTGGCGGGCGTAGTGCCGCATGAGGGCATCGAAGTGACCCGAGCCCTCGGGAATGCGCCGTGTTTCCTGATGGGTGCTGATCCACCCTGCGGCGGGGCGAGCCTGGGCCAGGACTCCCTTCACCAGAGCATCATGAATCTCCGCGGTTCGCTCGTAATGGACCGCCATATGGGTTTGAAAGGGAGTTCGCCCGGCACGGGACGGGCGGCTTCCGCAAGCCGCCACCGCGAGAGAGATGGAGCCAAGGGTAAGGGCGACGAACAGCCACCGCGGACTCCCCATGGGAGACTCCCTCCTCTGTCAGGGTTGAAGTTCAGGAATGCCTGGGAAATCGGAAAAGGTTGGCTACTAGCGAATTTGCGATTCAGGGTGGGGTTTGGCAAGGGAAAGGCCGCCCCCCTGCCAGGCGTGTCCGGCCTTGCTCGGGAGGTCTGGAGGAAACGAGCCGAGGACTCCGGGGTTCCATGGGAGCCTCCGACCCGGGGGGCAGGGTGGAAGGCGAGGGAGGCTCAAGGGGCCCGGCAACCCCCAGAGGGAGAGAATGGCCGTGGAGAAACGCTTGTTGGGACGGACGGAGCTGGAAGTGACGCCCCTCGGCCTAGGATGCTGGCAGTTCTCGGGCGGTAGGGGCTTGATCGGCGGCTTTTGGGAGGCCCTTCCCCAGGAGCGGGTGGTGGGGGTGGTGGAGGCTGCCCTGGCCGGCGGGATGAACTGGTTCGATACCGCCGAGGCGTATGGCTGGGGGGCATCCGAAGAGGCCCTTTCGGCTGCCCTCAAGACCTTGGGCAAGAAGCCTGGCGAGGTCGTCATCGCCACCAAGTGGCACCCGACCTTTCGCCGTGCCTCGAGCCTGCGGACGACCCTGGAGGACCGCCTCCGTCACCTGGGCGGATTCCCCGTCGATCTCCATCAGGTGCACCACCCCACCTCCCTGGCCACCGTCGAGGAGGAGATGAGGGTCATGGCGGGACTCTTGAGGGAGGGCAAGATCCGGGCGGTAGGCGTCAGCAACTACACGGCAGGAATGATGCGTCGGGCCCATCAAGCCTTGCAGAAACACGGTCTCGCCCTGGCTTCCAACCAGATCCGCTACTCTCTCTTGGACCGCCAGGCGGAGCGGAATGGGGTCCTGGCGGCCGCCAAGGAGCTGGGGATCACCATCATCGCCTATTCCCCCCTGGCCCAAGGGATCCTCACCGCCCGCCTGCACGCGGACCCTGCAAGCATCCGCCTTCGGCCGGGGCCCCGGAAGTGGCTTCCCCGCTTCCGGGAAAGGGGCTTGGCTCGGACGAGGCCATTGGTGGAGGCTCTGGAAGAGATCGGACGGGCCCACGGCGCCACTCCCGGCCAGGTGGCTCTGGCCTGGGTCATCCGTTTCCACGGTCCGACGGTGGTGGCCATCCCCGGGGCAAGTCGCCCGGAGCAAGTACGCGAGAACGCAGGTGCCCTCGATTTGGCCCTCACCCCCCGTGAACTCGCGCGTCTGGACGAACTCTCCCGTCCCTTCTCGGGGCTGTGACGGCCTGTCAGCGGCGGTGATGGTCGTCGATCCGGTCCCACAACCCGGCATGGACCAAAGTGCGGATGTGCTCCCGGGCCAGGAAATCATGAGGGAACCCCAGCTCGATGCGGGTGGCGCGGTCCAGCCGGTCCAGGTGCTCGGGGGCCAGACGGACTCTGAGGCAGTCCAGGGCATCCCGGATCTGGGTCACGGTGCGGGCGCCCAGGAGGGGGATCATGACGCCGGGCTGTTGGCGAACCCAGGCGATGGCCACCTGGGTGGCGGTGCAACCCAATTCTTCGGCCACGGCCAGGACCTCGGAGGCCACCTTCAACATGGCAGGATCCTGGCCCCTCCCCTCCTTGGCCCGCCCCTGAGCCCCCTTGTCCGGTTGGTTGAACTTCCCCGTAAGGACCCCGGACCCCAAGACGCCCCAGGGGGTCACCGCCAGATCCAACGCCCGAGCCATGGGGAGCAATTCCCGCTCCGGCGTCCGTTGGATGAGGCTGTATTCGATCTGGAGGGCGACGAAGGGTGTCCACCCCCGTAGGTCCGCCAGGGTATTGGCCTGGGCTACCACCCAAGCCGGGGTATCGGAGATGCCCACGTACAACACTTTCCCCGCGGCCACGAGGTCGTCCAGGGCCCGCATGACCTCTTCCACCGGGGTCAGGCCGTCCCAGGCATGGACCCACAGAAGGTCCACATAGTCCATGCGCAGGCGCTTGAGGCTGGCTTCCAAGGACTGGACGAGGTTCTTCCGGTGGTTCCCCGCTGCGTTGGGATCTCCAAGGCGGTTGTACAGGGTGTACTTCGTGGCCACCACGAACCGGTCGCGCTCCGCGCCGACGAATTCCCCCACCAGCCGTTCGCTGGTGCCTTCCGTGTATCGGTTGGCGGTATCGATGAAGTTCCCCCCCGCCTCGGCGTAGGCGTCGAAGATGCGCCGGGACTCCTGCTTGGAAGCCCCCCATCCCCACTCCTCGCCGAAGGTCATCGTTCCCAACCCCAGCTCCGAAACCCGAAGTCCGCTGCGTCCCAGGAGTTTGTATCGCATGGTCCTTGTGGGCTGAAGATTTCGCTGGTACCCATGAAGGCCGTGCCCCTGCCCTCGGGGGGCTGGGGGGGCGCTTCCATGGGGAGTCTTCCCTCGCAACCCCACCTCGCCTCCCGGGGCGAGGGAGAAGCCGCGAGTCTAAACTAATGAACCGACCCTGCCGATTCACGTTCTTGGCCTTGGGCGACTCCTACACCGCGGGGGAGGGAGTACCCCGCCAGGAGGGATGGCCCTTCCAGCTGGTCCGGCTCCTTCGTGGACGGGACATCCCCTTGGAGGATCCCATGGTGATGGCTCGGACGGGTTGGACCACAGGAGAACTGCTGGAGGCCCTTCGGGACTTGGCACCGGCTCTACCCTTCTCCCTTGTGACTCTCTTGATCGGGGTGAACAACCAATACCGGGGACTTCCTTTGGATGACTACCGCAGGGACTTCCGGCGCCTCTTGGAGAAGGCCATGGGGTGGACGGAGGAAGGGCGGGGGAGGCTCTTGGTTCTCTCCATTCCCGACTGGGGGGCAAGTCCCTTCGGGAGGGGAAGGGACCGGGAGAGGATTGCCCGGGAGGTGGATGCCTTCAATGAGGTGAATCGGCGGGAGGCGGAAGCGGCGGGAGCCGCCTATGCCGACGTGACGGGTGTGTCCCGGGCCGTGGGGGACAATCCTACCTTCTTCGCCGAAGATGGATTGCACCCGTCCGGAGCGCAGTACCGGCTCTGGGTGGAGGCTCTCCTGCCGCAGGTGGCGGTGTGGTTTGGAGGGGGGTGCGGCTGAGGAGGGCGTACGAGAGACCGGCGGGGCCGAAAGGGTGTTGCCCCCTGGCTCGGCGAACCTCGGAGAGGTCCATGAGCGATTGGGATGAACGCTACGCCCAGGAGGGGTGGGCCTTCGGGACGGACCCCAACGATTTCCTCAAGGCCGAGCATCACTGGATTCCCCAGGGGAAGGTGCTTTGTCTGGGGGAAGGGGAGGGGAGGAACGCCGTGTTCCTGGCCTCCAGGGGTTACCGGGTTACCGCGTTGGACGCTTCCGCCGTGGGGATGGAAAAGGCCCGAAGATTGGCCAGATCGCGGGGCCTGGTCCTGGAGACGGTGGTCTCGCCGGTGGAGACCTACGAGATGGGGGTGGGGGAATGGCGGGGGATCGTCTCCATCTTCTTTCATCTCCCCCCCGAGGTCCGCCAAGACGTCCATGCCCGCGCGGTGAGGGCCTTGGCACCGGGCGGGGTGTTCCTCCTGGAGGCTTATACGCCGCGGCAGCTGGAGTTCGGCACCGGCGGACCTCCCCATGCGGACCGGCTGATGACCCTGGAAGGGTTGAAGGAGGAGCTCGAGGGGCTCCACTTCGTCATCGGACGCGAAGTCCTCCGGGAAATCCACGAGGGAAGAATGCACCACGGGGTGGGCGCCGTGGTGCAAGTGGTGGCCATCAAGCCGTGAAGGTCCGCCCCGGGGCCGCCCGCTGGCGAGAACGTTGCGCAACGGCCGGCGGCGGTGAAGAATTACCTCACCTTCCTCTCCCTTTCGTTTCGCCACTACCCCGGAGGACGCCATGGAGAAGTTGACGAAGCCTTTCCTGTACCTGGCGTTGCTGGCTTTCGTCCTGGCAGTGGTCACGGCCTTTACGGGTCCCCTGTTCCCGGGTCCCACATCGGAGGGCTTCTCCCACGCCTGCACGAACCTGGCCCTCCTGGCCATCGGGATCAGCTTGGCGTTCAAGCCCGGCCAAGGCGACTAGCCCTCTCGACCGAGAGCAGGAGAGCCTCACAGCTTGGGTTCGGCTCCCCGGGTGTTGGGTGTCCTATCCGACACCCACGGCCTGTTGCGCCCAGAAATCTCGGAAGCTTTCCGGGGGTGTTGGCTGATCCTCCATGCCGGTGACGTGGGTCACCCCGCGGTCCTGGAGGGGCTACGGGCCCTGGCGCCGGTGGTGGCCGTGAAAGGCAACGTGGACCGGTGGGCGGAGGAGGGCGCCCTCCCTCCGACCCAGGTCCTGGATGTGGAAGGTGTCCGCATCTACCTCCTCCATGACCTCGAGGAGCTGGACCTGGTGCCCGAGGCGGCGGGGATCCGTTGCGTCATCCACGGGCACACCCACCGTCCCGAGGTGCGGTGGAAGGGGGAGGTCCTGTACCTGAACCCCGGCAGTGCGGGGCCTCGTAGACCGGGTCGTCCCGTTACCCTGGCGCGGCTGGTGCTGGAGGAGGCGGGGGGGCTTGTCCCCGAGATCGTGCCCCTTTCGGAGGAACCGGCCCCTCCTGGCCCGCAGGGGGAAGGGGGGCAGCCCCCACCAGCTCTCGGGCCTCGTCCCAGACCTTCCGGAACATGTCCTCCGTCAGGCGGCCGGTGAAGGTGTTCTGCTGACTCGGGTGGTAGGAGGCCAGCAACACCCTCCCTTCCTCCAAGGGAATGCGGAGCCCGTGGCGGAAGGCCGGGAAAGGTTCGGGGAGGACGGCCCCCCGGCTTGCCAGGATTAGCCGTACCTGGGCGAAGGCCACCCTTCCCAAGGCTACGATCACCCGCACCTGCCCGAGGAGTTCGAGTTCCCGTTCCAGGAAGGGGCGGCAGTTCCGGAGTTCCTGCCCCGCAGGGCGGTTTCCCGGCGGAGCGCACCGGAGGGCAGCGGTGACATAACAATCCCGGAGCCGGAGATCGTCACCCGCCGCCAGGGATCGGGGTGCCGAGGCAAAGCCGGCATGGAACAGGGCCCGGTAGAGCCACTCGCCCGAGCGATCCCCCGTGAACATCCTCCCCGTCCGGTTGGCCCCGTGGGCGGCAGGGGCCAGACCCACCACCAACAGGCGGGCCTGGGGATCGCCCCATCCCGGCACCGGCCGACCCCAATAGTCTTCCTCGCGAAAGGCCCGGCGCTTCCGGCGAGCCACTTCTTCCCGCCAGGCCACCAGGCGGGGACAGGCCCTACAGGTCACCACCTGTTCCCGGAGGGATTCCAGTCCTGTCGGGGGACGGTCCATCCGCCGGAGCCGGTTTAGAACTTCACGGAGGTCATCACGTAACCGAAGTGACCGGTTCCCTCCAGACCCCGCAAGGCTTCCAGGAGAGGGCCGAGCTGGGTGAGACAATAGCCTGCCCGGATGTCCATGGCCTGGCGGAAGCGATAACGGAGCTGGAGGTCCGCCTCTTCTCCGAAACGGCGGCTGTCTCTTCCTCCCTTTGCCGCGGACCGGAAGGCGTGGAGGTCGAGGTTCAGGCTGAACGTGCTGGAGGCCCGGAAGGCCAGCTTGAGGGCAGCATCCTGAAGCCCCAACCCCCCGGTGTCCCGGGGGATCTCGGTGAAGTAGTCCGCATTGCCGTAGTAGCGATTGCGGGCGCCAAAGAGAGCCGTGAAGGTCCGTGTCTCGGCGTCTCCCGGGGTCTCGTCCCCGGAAAGCCGGTCGTACCAGAGGGTGACGGCGCCCTTCCCCCCTGCCACCTCCACGGTCCCCTGGAGGGCCAGGAACGAGGCCCGGACGTCCTTGCCGTCCCGCTCCCCGAACTGGCCCATCACGTGGGCCCGGAAGGAAAGGGGGGCAAGGCTCCCTTTCCAGAGTCCTCCCACCGTGTACTGGGAGGTCCGGGCTGTGGCGGTGGAGCGATCATGTAGGGCCACCAGGTCGCCCGAACCCCAACGACCGAGCTTCTTGGTGAACCAAAGGGCCACCAGTTCTTCTTCGTGATCGTGCGCCTGGGCCTGGGCCTCCTTGAGCTTGATGAGGAGGAGTTCCAGGCGGTCCTCCCCCAGGGGGCGGAACCAGCGGACTCCATCGAAGGTTTGGCCGGCCTGCCCCCAGTCCGGGGCTCCGATGAACCGTTCCTCCTCCAGGGCCACCTCTTGCCGGCCCACTCGGAGACGTCCCCCGAAGGCGGGGAGGTCCTCCACCTCGAAGTAGGCCTGATGGACATCCACCGCGTCAGCCACCATGTCCCGCTCGTTCCCCTCCTCTCCCCACATCCGCACGTCCTGGGGCTGGAAGAACAGGTGGAAGCCCGAAGGAAGCCGGGCGTCCAGCATCAGTCGCGTGCGCATGGAGATGGTCTGGTGCCGGGGGACGTTTCCGTTCCGGCGGCTCTCCAGGCGGGGCCGGATCTCTCCGCCCCAGGTAACCGATGGTTGGGACTGGGCGGAGGAGGGGGAGGGGAGGAAGGGAAGCAGGCCAAGGACAAGGGCAAAGGAGACCACGGAGATCCTGGAAGGCATGGCGGTTTCCTTGATCGCTAACCCGGCAGGGGCAGGGGCCGAAGAAAAGGGGGTCGGAATCGCGAACAGGCTGACAAACATACGCGTCGGGGGAGTTTGGGAACACCTTAGAGGGCAACTCCGAAGGTGGGAGGGGAGGGGGAGGGTGGCCCCTACGCCTCGGGGGTGGTATCGTCACCGGACTTCGCGGTCCGCCAACCGAGCGTGGGCGAGGGCCAGCCAGGGGAAAGGCCGAGAACTCTTTGCCGAAAGGTCCGGAATGGAGCCCAGGAGCCGGCCCGTCACCACCCTGGAGCCGGCTTCGCGGAACCCCCTCGGCGGGGCGGATCCTGGGACGTGAGGAGCCCGTGGAGGTCGTGTGGAGCGTCACCTTTGGAGCCCGGCCCTCTTGACGGGACGTACCGAAGAGCATCTCTGCGACCCATCGTGGGTGCCCCTTCTGGGCCGGCGGATTCATCGGGACGTCGTGGAGCCCTTCCTGGCCCTGCGGGAAGAGGGGAGGCGGGAGGGATTCGAGCTGGCCCTGGAGAGCGGCTTCCGCAGTTTCGACGTCCAACTGTCCATCTGGAACCGTAAGGTGAAAGGGGAACTGCCGGTCTTGGACCGGGCCGGGCAACCCCTGGACGTCCGGCACCTGAGGCCTGGGGAGTTGGTTCGGGCCATCCTTCGGTGGTCCGCGTTGCCAGGGGCGTCCCGCCACCATTGGGGAACCGACCTGGACGTGTACGACGCCCGAGCCTGCCCCCCCGGCTATCGGGTGGAACTGGTCCCCGGCGAGGTGGAAGGAGACGGGGTCTTCGCGCCCCTCCACCGGTGGTTGGACGAAAGGATGGGCCAGGGTCGGTCCTTCGGCTTCTTCCGCCCTTACGATCGGGATCGAGGGGGTGTGTTGCCGGAACGCTGGCACCTGAGCCACGCCCCCACGGCAGCGGAGTACCAATCCCGCTTCACCCTGGCGGTCTTGCGGGAGACCTTGGAAAGAGCCGATCTCCTCCTCAAGGATGTGGTCCTGGAGGACCTGGAGGAGCTCTACGGCCGCTTCGTCACGAATGTGGGTAAACCCCCTTGGGAAGGGCCAGGATCATGAAGCTGCGACCCCGTTCCGAAACGGGAACCTTCTTGTGGGAGCCGGATCTCTACGGTCGCTCCGTGCTGGGGCGGCCTTTGGAGGTTTGGAAGCCGAGGGGTAAGTGCCAGCTTCTCCTCCATGCCGGGATTCATGGAGAGGAGGGGGCCACCACGGTGGTGCTCTCCCAAGCCCTCCGGACCTTGGGGGAGCCGAGTCCCCACTGTGCGGTGGTCTTGGCGGTCAATCCCGACGGGCTTTGCCGAGGTACCCGGGCCAACGCCCGGGGCGTGGACCTGAACCGGAACTTCCCCACCCGGGACTGGGGGCCCGACCCCGTGCCCTACCGCCTGACCTTGCAAAGTCCCCGGGACGTGGCCTTGAGTCCCGGCGCGGCTCCTGCCTCGGAGCCCGAGACCCAAGCCCTGATGAGACTCGTGGAGGAGCTCTCCCCCGAGGCCGTGGTGGCCCTTCATGGCTTCCTGGGATGCATCGACGACCAGGTGGAGGGCCCCTTGGCCCGGTGGTTGGCCCAGAGGACAGGGCTCCCCCTGGTGCGGGATGTGGGGTACCCCACCCCGGGCTCCTTCGGTACTTGGGGGGGCGAGAGGGGGTTGAAGGTGGTTACCTACGAGTTGGAGTGTGCGGACCCGGACACCTTGCTTCACCGGCACGTACCCATCCTCACCGAGCTCTTGGCGGGAGTGGCGCCTTGGTCCTGAACGTCATTTGGATTGCGTTTTTCCTGGTGTCCTTGGTGGTGGGGGGCGTGCGGCTGGTCTTTTTCCACGATACGGAAATCTTCACCGCCATGGTGAACAGCACCTTCGACATGGCCCGGACGGCCGTGGACATTTGCTTGGGCCTTATCGGGGTGCTGACCCTTTGGCTGGGGCTCATGCGGGTGGGTGAGGCGGGGGGCGCGGTCCAGCTCTTGGCTCGGGTGGTGCGGCCCTTCTTCCACCGTCTGTTTCCGGAGGTTCCCCGGGATCATCCGGTCCACGGCTCCATGATCATGAACTTTGCGGCCAACATGCTGGGCCTGGACAATGCCGCCACCCCCCTGGGCCTCAAGGCCATGAAAGAGCTGCAGGATCTGAACCCCCGGGAGGACACGGCGTCGAACGCCCAGATCATGTTCCTGGTGCTGAACACCTCGGGTCTCACGGTGCTGCCCATCAGCATCATGGTGTACCGGGCGCAACTGGGAGCTGCCAACCCTTCCGATGTCTTCCTTCCCATCCTCCTGACGACCTTCTTCTCGACCCTGGGGGGGCTGGTGGTGGTGGCTGCGGTTCAACGGATCCGTCTTCTGGACCGGGTGGTGGTGGCCTACCTGGGGGGGCTCCTGCTGGCGGTTGGTGGAACCCTGGCCTATTTCTCACGCCTGCCCCAGGAGCAGGTCCAGACCGTTTCCAATCTCGTGGCCAACGTCATCCTCTTCGGGGTCATCGGGGGGTTCATCGGCTTGGCGGCCCTACGCAGGGTCAACGTCTACGAAGCCTTCATCGAAGGAGCCAAAGAAGGTTTTGCGGTGGTGATCAAGATCATTCCGTATCTGGTGGCCATCCTGGTGGCCATCGGGGTGTTTCGAGCGTCAGGGTCCATGGATTTCCTGGTGGGAGGGGTGCGGCGGCTGGTGGCGGGGATGGGGTTCTCCACGGAATGGGTGGAGGCCCTCCCCACGGCCCTGATGAAGCCCCTTTCCGGGAGCGGCTCTCGGGGGATGATGGTGGATGCCATGAAAGTCTACGGCGCCGACTCCTTCGTGGGGCGTCTAGCCTGTGTCTTCCAAGGGGCGACGGACACCACTTTTTACATCATCGCCCTCTACTTCGGGTCGGTGGGGGTCAAGAAGACGCGCCACGCAGTGGGCTGCGGCCTTTTTGCCGACCTGGTCTCCGTGGTCGCCGGGATTCTGGTGGCTTACCTCTTTTTCGGATGAGCTGGAGAAAGACATGGGCATGGGGGGTGTTCCGGTGAAGCAGCGGGAACCTACGGTGGTGGTGTTGGCGGCCGGAAGTTCCACCCGCTTCGGGCGCCCCAAGCAGTGGGAACCTGTGGGACCTGCCGGCGAGACCCTTTTGGATTATGCCCTCTTCGACGCTTCCCGGGCGGGTTTCCGCCGGGCCGTCCTTGTCGTGCCGCCCGGGCCTGTGCAGCTGCTTCCCGCCGAACTCACCCAGCGGTGGGGGCAGGTCCTTCAGATGGTGCTCCACCCCCAGCGCCTGGAAGATCTGGACCTGGGGGGGGAGACGGTGCCGGACGACCTGCGGCGACGATGGTGCGCGACTCGAAAAAAGCCCTGGGGGACGGCCCATGCTTTGCTCTCGGCCGCCCGGCACCTTGCAGGGCCCTTCGTGGTGCTGAACGCCGACGATTTCTATGGCTTGGCAGCCTTCCGGGAGGGGGTGGCCCTGGCCGGAACGCTTGAAGAAACCGATCAGCGGACCTTCGGTTTGGTGGCCTACCGCCTGGCCGATACCCTCTCCGCCCATGGGGGAGTCAATCGGGGGATTTGCAGGGTAGGGGAGGGCGGCTGGTTGGAGGGGATCCTGGAGGGGATGGACCTCCGGTGGCAAGGGGATCAGGTGGTGGGCAGAACAGCGGACGGAAACCTCCTTGTCCTTTCGGGTCAGGAGCCCGTCTCCACGAACTTTTGGGTTTTCACGCCCGCACTTTTTCCCCTCCTGGAAGAAGGATTCCGCGCCTTTCTCGGTGGCTTGATAGCGGAACCGGATCGGGTGTCCCGCGTGGAGTTCCTGCTCCCTGACGAGATGTCCCGGGCCCTCTCGGAGGGGAAGGTCCGGGTTCGGGTGCGGGGGGGGGGCGACTTCTTCCTGGGCCTCACCCATCCCCAGGACCTTGAGGAGGTGAGGGCCGGGCTCGCAGCCATGGTCCGGGCGGGAGATTACCCCTCTCCTCTGTGGGAAAGCGTGGGAAAGCCTCACGATAAACCGTTCGACGCTGCGTTCAGGGGGTGACGATGCGGCTCAACTTTTGGGACTGGGTGGTGGTGGCCATGTATGGCGCTGTGGTCCTCGCCGTGGGTTTGGCTTTTGTTCGCCGGGCTGGTCGCGGCACGGAGGAGTTCTTTCTGGCGGGAAGGAAACTGCCCTGGTGGCTCTTGGGCACTTCCATGGTGGCCACCACCTTCTCCACGGACACTCCCAACCTGGTGACGGACCTGGTGCGGAACGGCGGGGTGAGCCGCAATTGGCTTTGGTGGGCCTTCGTCATCACCGGGATGTGTACGGTGTTCTTCTATGCCCGTCTCTGGCGTCGCTCGGGAGCCCTTACGGACATGGCGTTCTACGAACTTCGCTATTCCGGAAAGCCGGCTGCTTTCCTGCGGGGCTTTCGGGCGCTTTACCTGGGGGTGTTCTTCAACGTCATGATCATGGCCACGGTGACCCTGGCGGCCATCAAGATCGGAGGTGTGCTCCTCGGGGTGGGGAAGTACGAGGTCGTTCTGCTGGCGGGAACGCTCACCGTCCTCTATTCGGCCACCTCCGGTCTGTGGGGTGTCGTGGTGACGGATCTTCTCCTTTTCGTGTTGGCCATGGTGGGATCGGTGGCGGCAGCCTACTATGCCTTGGCCCACCCACAGGTGGGCGGCTTGTCCGGGCTCCTGACCCATCCGGAGCTTGCTGGTAAGCTATCGTTCCTTCCGGATTTCTCCGACTGGAAGACCGCTGCGGCGGTGTTCGTGGTCCCGGTGGCCGTGCAGTGGTGGAGCACCTGGTACCCTGGAGCTGAGCCCGGGGGCGGTGGATACGTGGCCCAACGCATGCTGGCGGCCAAGAACGAGAAGGAGGCCATGGGCGCCACCCTCTGGTTCAACATCGCCCATTACGCCCTGCGCCCGTGGCCTTGGATCCTGGTGGGATTGGCCTCCCTGGTGGTCTACCCTACCCTGGAGTCCATCCATGCAGCCTTTCCCCATCTCCACCCCTCTATCGTCCGCCACGATCTTGCCTATCCGGCCATGCTGGTCTTCCTCCCCACCGGGCTCCTCGGGCTGGTGGTGGCTTCCTTGGCAGCGGCCTACATGAGCACCGTCAGCACCCACCTCAATTGGGGTGCCTCCTATGTGGTGGATGACTTCTACCGGAGGTTCGTGCGCCGGAACGCATCGGAAGGTCACTATGTGCAGGTGGGTCGGCTCACCACCCTGGCCCTCATCGTCTTGGCGGGAGGGGTCTCCCTGTGGCTGGAGAACGCCCTCCAGGCGTTTCAGATCCTGTTGCAGATCGGGGCCGGAACCGGCTTGGTCTTCCTGCTCCGGTGGTTTTGGTGGCGCATCAACGCCTGGAGCGAGGTGGCGGCCATGGTGGTGTCGTTTCTCGTGGCGGCCTACTTCCAGTTTGTCCACGCCAGGCTGGGACTCTCCCCCTTGGACCCCTCGTTGGAGCTGGTGGCGGGCGTGGCGGTGACGACCCTGGGCTGGCTTGTGGTCACGCTCCTGACTCCGCCGACCGATGCCGACACTTTGCGGACCTTCTATCGCCGAATTCGTCCCTTCGGACAGGGGTGGCAAAGGGTGTTGGGCGCGGAGGCCGTCGCGGTCGGACCGGAAGCCGGCGGTGTGGCCAGGGGTTTCCTTGGATGGTTCTTGGGAGTGGCGGCGGTCTACGGGGCCCTTTTCGGCTTCGGCTTCCTCCTGTACAGGCAAATCGTCGCGGGACTATGGGGTTTGGGGGTGGCCTCGGCGGCCCTGTGGGGGATCTTCCGGATCCTTCCCAAGACGGACCAGCCATGAGGAGTCGGACGGACACCCTTGCTGTACCTTCTTGTAGGGCATTACTCTAGCGCCTTTCGAGTGACGGGCTGGCACCCTTGGATTCACCGGGAGGGGTCCCCGCCCGGAGTTCCGTCGATCACCCTTCGAGGAGCGGAGGTCCATGGAGCAATTCATCGACAGTCTCGGTGCCTGGCTGGACACCACGGCGGCTCATATTTGGGATTACATGGTGCCTGTCCTCTTCGGAGTGGGGCTCCTTCTCAGCGTTCGTATCGGCTTTCTTCAGGTTCGGAAGCTGCCCGTGGCCTTGAAGATGGCCTTGGGCAAACAGGCCCGAAGCTCCGGCGGCAGGGAAGGCGACGTCACCCCCTTCGCGGCCCTGGCCACGGCTTTGGCCGCCACCGTGGGCAACGGGAACGTCGCCGGCGTGGCTACGGCCATCTTTTGGGGTGGCCCCGGGGCCATCTTTTGGATGTGGGTCTGCGGTTTTTTGGGGATGGCCACCAAGTACTCGGAGGCGCTTCTGGGGGTGCATTTCCGCAAGAAGCACCCCGACGGGACCATCGCCGGGGGACCCATGTACTACATCCGCTATGGACTCGGCGATACCCGCCTCTCCCATATCTTCGGCGGGTTCTTTGCCGTGTGCGGGGCTTTCGCGGCCCTCTTCGGCACCGGCAACATGATGCAGAGCAACCAGATGTCCCTGGCCTTCCACAGCCAGTTCGGGATTCCCTTCCTGGTTTCGGGGATTGTCATCACGACCTTGGTGGCTCTCGTGGTCCTGGGTGGAATCAAGCGCATCGCCGCAGTGACCTCCCGATTGGTGCCGGCGATGATCGTCATCTATCTGGCCACGGGGACCATCGTTCTCCTTGACAACATCGCCGGGATCCCCGGTGCCTTTCTGGCCATCTTCGAAGGGGCCTTCTCGCCGGTGGCGGCGACGGGGGGCTTCGCCGGGGCCGCCGTGCGGCAGGCCATCCAGTTCGGCGCCCGCCGGGGAATCCTGTCCAACGAGGCGGGCCTGGGGAGCGCTCCCATCGCCCACGCCGCCGCCCAAACCCCCGGCCCCATCTACCAAGGGCTGATCGGCGTGACGGAGGTGTTCATCGACACCATCGTGGTGTGCACCTTCACGGCCCTGATCCTCTTGTCGTCCGGGGTTTGGACGACGGGCGTCGAGGGTGTGGCCATGACCGCCACCGCCTTCAGCGCCACCATCCCCTTCCTGGGAGGGACGGTGGTGGCCCTGTCTTCTTTCCTCTTCGGCTACAGCACCCTCATCGGGTGGTGCTACTACGGAGAGCAGTGCCTCAAGTACCTCTTCGGACTCCGCATCACCCTGATCTACCGCCTGGTGTTCATCGCCCTGACCTTCATCGGGTCGGTGGTGTCCATCAAGGTGGTGTTTTTCGTGGGCGACATCGCCAACGCCTTCATGGCCCTGCCGAACCTCATCGGACTCATGCTCTTGTCCGGGCTGGTGGCCCGCCTGACCAAGGAGGCCCTGGCTAAAGAGCCCATTTTCCAGAAGGCCTGAGGCAGGCTTTCACGGGCCCCGGGGTGCCGGAGGGCGGAGGACCCTCCCCCCCTCAGAGGACCGTCACCTCCGCCCCGGGGCCTGCCTCAGCCAGGAACAGGACCTCGTCCAGGGCCTTCCCGGCAACCTTCCCCTGGAAATAGCCCTTTGCCAGGGAGGCTACGACCCGCTCCGCCCGCCCGGAATGGGCCAGGGCTACCATGCACCCGCCGAACCCCGCGCCGGTAAGGCGGGCCCCCGCGGCCCCCCCTTCCCGGGCCAATTCCACCAGCCGGTCCAACTCGGGGGAGCTCACCTCGTAGTCGTTCCGCAGGCTCTCGTGGGATGCATCCATGAGGATCCCGAAGGTGAAGAGATCTCCCTGGGCCATGGCCTCCTCTGCGGCATAGACTCGCGCCGCCTCGGTCACGACGTGCCGGAAACGTCGGAAGAGAAGGGGCGGAAGGGCATCCTCGCCCAATCTTAGGAGGTCGGCCACCGGAAAACGAAGGAGAAGGTCGCGGTAGGACAGGCTCTCCGTTGCCTCTTCTCCCCGGCCCCCGAGGGCCAGGCTCACCAGGGCCAAGGCCTCCCTGCAGCTCTGGGCCCGTTCGTTGTAGGCAGCTTGAACAGGGCCGGATTTCTCGGCCCGCGCCAGGGTGTGGGCCACAACGAAGGACCAGCCCTTCGGGATCGGGGTGTGGAAGAGGCGCAGGGGCTTGAATTCGATGCGGCTTGCGTGACCCTGCCGGGCGCCCAAGGCGATGGCCTGGTCCATCCCGCCCCCTTGGGTTCCCGTGTACCGTTCCGCCCGGGCCATTTCTTCCGCCAGCTCGAGGAGGGGAAGGTGCAGTTCGTTCGCCGCAAGAAGGGCCTGGGCCATGGCGATCACCAAAGCGGATGAAGAAGAGAGCCCGGAGGCCACCGGCACGCTGGAACTGACGAGGGCGTCCAGGCCCCTCAGGGGACCAAGACGCTGGGCCAAGGCTTGGCAGGCCGCCTTGAGGTAATTCCCCCAGTCGCCCGGGGGGTAGGGCTCGATCCGGTGCGAGAGTTCGAAGTCTCTGGGCGGGAATTCCGCCAGGGCGTTCCGGACCCTCACCAGGGCATCGTCCCGGGGCCGGAAAAGGATCCGCACCTCCTTGCGGAGAGCCATGGGGAAGACGGGCAGTCCGTTGTAGTCGGTATGTTCTCCGATGAGATTCACCCGTCCGGGGGCCCGGGAGAGGTGGGTGGGAAAGGTGCCGAAATGGCCCTTGAACACCTCGCCGGGCCGATCCAAGCCGTGGGCTTTCCACGATTCCTTCATCAGAGGTCTCCCCCACGAGGCCATGGGCGGCCGCGGCCGACCCCCAAGGTTTGCCGGCAGGGCGCCCCAACCCTAAGATCGTCTAGACCTTCACCTTTCACCCCAAAGCAGGAAGGTAGACCATGCCCCTCTCCTCCCCCAAGCCCCCCTGGGTCGCCCGGGGGTCGGGTGGTCCCCTCCCCATGGGTTTTTCTCTCCTCCTCCCCCCGGCGGTCCCGCCCCGCGGGTCACGAGGGCTGGCGCTGGTGCTCCTCACCTTGGCCCTGCCCTGGGGGGCATCGCCCGCCTGGACCCAGGAGCTGGACCTTCTCCCCGAGAGCCCCGTCGTCACTGAGCACAGCGTCACGATTCGCGGTCAACGGGTCCGGTATCGGGCCGAGGCCGGCACCCTTCCCATCCGGGAAAGGGGGAAGCTCATGGCCCGGATGTTCTATGTGTATTATGCCCGGACGGATCTCCCCCCCACCACCGTGCGGCCGCTCCTTTTCTCGTTCAATGGAGGACCCGGCACCGCCTCGGTCTGGATGCATCTGGGCTACACGGGGCCCCGGCGGGTCCGGTACGACGACGAGGGGTTTGCCTTGCGGCCGCCGGTGGGTCTGGAAGACAACCCCCACAGCATCCTGGATGTGGCCGACATCGTCTACATCGACCCGGTGGCCACGGGCTTCAGTCGCATGGTGGAGGGGGAGGATGAACACAAGTATCACGGGACCCTGGCCGACAT
>JAUQOX010000207.1 GCA_030550695.1 Gemmatimonadota bacterium
GGCAGCATGTCTGGCCTCAAGATCCTGTTGAAAAGCGAAGATTGGATGTCCCTTTGGGTCGGGCTTCTCCTCTTCATCTTGGCCATGGCCTTGCTCGTAGGGGTGGATCTCCTGGGTTGGGCGGTCAGGACGAATCTTTGGCTCCACCCCGGCCAGGCCCTGGGGCCGGTCTCCAAGACCTTCGCGGCTTGGCCGGGGTGGGTGTCGTTGGTGGCCACTTTCCTGTTCCTCGCGGCGCTGATGGCGCTGGCAGCCCGAGGTCTGGGCTACAAGGTAAGGCGGTTCCTGGCCGGTTTCGGGGTGATCTTCGTCGTCTCCTACTTGTGCTGGTTCCTCGGACACTTTGCCTATGTGGGGGCCACTGCCGATAAGCTGGAAGCCCTGGGGATCGGATGGTCTTTGAACCTGACGGGCGAAGCGGGCTATATCCTGGCCCTGTTGGTGGGTTTGGCCGTGGGGAACTTTTTCCCTGGCCTGGCTGCACGGATTTCGGAAGCCACCAGGCCGGAACTCTACATCAAGATCGCCATCGTGGTCATGGGGTTGGGCCTCGGCGTAAAAGCCGTGGAAGCCTTGGGTCTGGCCTCCGCCGTGATTTTCCGGGGGCTCTGCGCCATCGTCGAGGCGTACCTGATCTATTGGGCCGTCGTGTATTTTATCGCACGAAAATATTTCCGCTTCAGCAAGGAATGGGCGGCACCCCTGGCTTCAGGGATCTCCATCTGTGGCGTGTCGGCGGCCATCGCCACGGGGGGGGCCATACGGGCCCGGCCGGTGGTGCCCATCATGGTCTCGTCCCTGGTGGTGATCTTTGCCGTGGTGGAGCTGGTGATCCTTCCCTTCGCCGCCCAGGTCTTCCTTTCCCATGAACCCATGGTGGCGGGGGCCTGGATGGGCCTGGCCGTCAAGACCGATGGTGCGGCGGTGGCTGCGGGTTCCATCACCGATGCCCTGGTCCGGGCCAAAGCCCTGGCAGACACCGGTGTGGCCTGGGAGGAGGGTTGGATTCTCATGGCCACCACGACGGTGAAGGTGTTCATCGACATCTTCATCGGGGTCTGGGCCTTTGTCCTGGCCATCCTCTGGGTGACCGTCATTGACCGGCGCGAGGGGGAGAGGGTACGGGCCGGAGAGATCTGGGATCGGTTCCCCAAGTTTGTCTTGGGGTACGTCGGCACGTTCCTCCTTACCCTGCTCCTCTGCAGCGCGGTTCCGGAGCTTTTGGGTGCGGCCAAGGAGGCGGCGACCGAGGCGAACGTGTTTCGTCAGCTCTTCTTCGCCATGACCTTCTTCACCATCGGGGTGGTTTCCAATTTCCGGAAGCTCTGGGAAGAAGGCATCGGTAGGCTGGCGGCCGTGTATGCTCTTTGTCTGTTCGGTTTCATCATTTGGGTCGGACTGGCCATTTCGTGGATCTTCTTCCATGGGGTCACGCCGCCTGTAGCGGGATGAGGGGGAGTTGAAATGGAAACGAAAGATCAGGTGCCGCGGCTGGCCGATGAGATTCGGCGCATGCAGGAAGAGCCTCTCCTGCCCATCGAAAAGAAGCTGATCGCCTGGAGCATCGGCCTGGGGGTGGTCCTCTTGGGGGTCCTGGTCTGGATCAGCTATACCTTCTTCCCCGCCCAGCAGGGTGCGGTGCGGTGAGGGGCTCTCGGCTCAAGCAAGAGCTCCGGGATCTCCTGCAAGCCGGCGATCTGGAAACGGTGGCCGCGCAAGCGGCCCAAAGGAGGCTTACCCTGGGCCTGTTGGTGGCCCTGACCTTCGATCCGGACCCTCTGGTGGTCTGGCGGGCGGTGGAAGCCATGGGGCTGGCGGTCAAGATCGTGGGGCGGGAAGATCCCTCCTATGCCCGGGAGCACATGCGGCGGCTCTACTGGCTGATCACCGAAGAGTCGGGGGGGGTTTTTTGGAAGGCTCCGGAATGCATGGCGGAATGCGCAGCCATGGCCCCCGACATCCTGGCAGATTACATCCCCATTGCCTTTCACCTCCTGGAGACCCTGGAGGAGGAGGACCTGGAGCATTTTCGGCCGGGCGCCCTCTGGGCGGTCCGGCGCCTGGCGCCTTGGGCCGGAGCCGACCTTCCCCCCATGATCCCCCGGGTGGTGGCGAGCCTCGAAGACCCTGA
Organism: Gemmatimonadota bacterium; assembly: GCA_030550695.1. Classification (GTDB taxonomy): domain Bacteria; phylum Gemmatimonadota; class Gemmatimonadetes; order Longimicrobiales; family Gaopeijiaceae; genus JAUQOX01. The sequence continues at coordinate 2,132 of JAUQOX010000207.1, forward strand.
TCCGCAGGCCAGGGGCATGGCGGTGTGGTGTCTGGGGGGGATCGGCGAGGCGGGCCGACTCTCGGCCTTCCCTGACCTCCGCCACGACGAAGGGCGTCTGGTCCTGTATCGCGACCGTCGTCTGGAGGAACTCTCCGTGGGAGAGCTTACCCGCCGGATCCTCGGCTCTTGAGGATCGTCTCCACCAAGCCTTCCACCGTGTGGGGATCGGCCTCGGCCGTAGGCGGAAACCCCAAAGATCTCAGGGTAGCCGAGGTCAAGGGGCTGATGCTCACGATCCTGCCTCGGGCAAGCAGATCTCCGTAAAGGCGGGCCAAGGCCCGGGCGGTCGGACCGCTGGTCACGGTGATCCAACCCACCTCTCCTGCCCCGAGGGCGTCGGCCACATCGGGATCCGGGGCCTCCACTTCCACCGTCCGATACACGGCCACCTGGTCCACCGCCGCTCCCAGGGTTTCCAGCTCGTCGGCCAGGGCCGGCCGGTCGCCCGAAGCCCGGGCCAACAGAAACGCCCCCCCTGGAGCTGCCTCCGCCAGTTGCCGGGCCAGGGCCGCCACGTCCACCCGGTCGGGGACGAGGTCCGCCCGGACGTGGTGTTCCTTGAGGCGTTCGGCCGTTCCCTGCCCCAAAGCGGCGATCCTGACAGGTGCCAGGGCCCGGACATCCTTGCCCAGGGAAAAGAGGCGGCCCAGCAAGCCGTCCACGCCGCTCCCCGACGAGAAGACCAGCCAGTCATACTGGTCCAGGCGCTCCAACGCCGCATCGGCAGGGGTCCAGTCCGCCGGTTCTCCGATCCGGAGGGTGGGCTGGGTCAGGACCTCGGCCCCCAGGAGGGTCAGTCGCTCCCTGAGGCGGGCGGCGGTGGGACGGGAGCCGGCCACCAGGACCGTCTCGCCGAACAGGGGCCTTTCCTGGAACCAGCTCAACGCCGGAGCCCGATCCACCACCTTCCCCACCACGAAGAGGGACGGCGGCCGGATCCGACCCTCCTGGACGACCTCCTCCACGGTGGCCAGGGTGCACTTGACGGTCTGCTGTCTGGCTCGGCTGCACCACTGGACCACGGCCACGGGGGTGTCGGGGGGCTTGCCGTTCTCCATGAGGGCCCGCGCCCACGCCCCCGCGGACTTCACGCCCATGTAGAAGACCAAGGTGCCGGGGAAGGAGGCCAAGGCCCCGTAGTCGAGGGGGGGGCCTTCCTTTTCTCCCCGCTCGTGGCCGGTGACCAAGGCCACCGCCGAAGCGTCTTCGAAGTGGGTGAGGGGGATCTCGGCGTAGGCCGCCGTGGCCAAGCCGGAGGTGATCCCCGGCACGATCTCGAAGGGGATCCCCGCAGCCCGACAGGCGTCGGCTTCGTCCCCTCCCCGAGCGAAAATGGAAGGGTCACCCCCCTTGAGCCGGACCACCGTCTTCCCCTCCAGGGCGGCTTGGACCATGAGGGCCGTGATCTCGTCCGGGCTCAGGGAACGTCCCCGGTCGTGCCGGCCCAGGCGAACGAGTTCGGCCCCCTCCGGGGCGTATTCCAGGAGGGCGGGGTTGGCCAGATAGTCGTACAGGACCAGGTCGGCGGCCCGAAGACACTGGACGCCCCGGACCGTGATCAGGCCCGGGTCACCCGGGCCGGCTCCCACGAGGTGGACGCTGCCGATTCTGCGGGTGGGTGTGGTCATGTTCCTGCCGGTGGAAAGGGGGGAGGGGGAGAGCCCGAAGGCCGAGGCCCCGCCCTCCCGGGAGGGGTTGGGGCCACGGGTCGGTTCCCGGAGGCGGTGGGCCTAGGGCGCCGAGGCCGCCATGGCCGCCACGAGTTCCGCCAGGCGGGGATCTTCGCCCAAGGGGGGGAGCAACACGAACTCGGCATCGGTGTGTTTTGCCGCGAGGGCCCTCACCAGGGGTACCACGTCCTTTTCGACGTGGCCTGCGGCGGCCATGAACAGGGGGAGGAGGCGAAAGCGCCCGACGCCCCGGGCCAGGGCCTGTTCCACCACGGCAGGCAGGGTGGGCTGGGAGAACTGGATGTAGGCCACCGCCACCTCCTGGGGAAAGATCCTCTCCCGGGTCAGGCCCGCCAACCGCTCCAGGGTATCCCTCCACTCCCGGTCGCGGCTGCCGTGGGCCACGAGGATGAGGAGGGGAGGGGGGGGAAGAGAAGAGCTCTTGGATCCGGGTGCCGAGGGGGGTAGAGGCGCTCCCCTTTCCGCCTTACCGAGCGAACCCGGAGGTCCCTCCTCCGACGAGATCCGGACGGCCTGGCCCCGCTCTTGGGGGCCCGCCCTTCCCGGGCCTGCCACGGAAGGCGCCGCTCCCGCCAGGACCGCCGCCATCCGGTCCCGCACCTGTCGCGCTCGGGCCGGGTCCCGCCCGTCGGTAAAGACGGCCACCAGGAAGTCTTCCTCCCGGTGGAGGGCGCCGAAGATGACCCCGGACCGCTCGGCGGCGGAGGCGTCGCAGACCAGGACCCCCCGGGCCTCGGCCTCCCGCACCACGGCCTCGTTGACCCCCCCCTCGTCGGTGGCGGCCACGGCCAGGAAGGCCCCCTCCAGGTGCTCGCCCCGGAAGGGCTCCCGGGCCCAGCGGATTCGGCCTTGGGCGGCCAGGGCCTGAAGTTCTTCCCGGGCTTGGGGAGCCACCACCAAGACCCTGGCCTGGGCCAGAAGAAGGGTCTGTACCTTTCGAGCCCCCACCCCCCCGCCCCCCACCACCACGCAGGGTCGGTCGGCCAGGCGGAGGCCTAGGGGAAGGAAGGCCAGGGGAGAGGGGCTCACGGTGCCATGTGTCCTTTCGAGGTGCGGTTCTCCCGGAACCGGCGGGCCGCTTCCACCAGGGCGGGGGCCCACTCCGGGGTGCCCAAGGCGTGAACATGAGTATAGCAGGCCAGAACGTTCCCTTGCACCAGGCCGTCCCCCCCCCCCCCGAACCCCACCCCTTTTCGGACCCTCAAGGCGTAGGCGCAGTCTTCCCCTTCCCCAGGGACAGCCCAGGAGTAGTGGAACTCATGGCCCTTGATGAGGAGGCCCGTCGGAAAGAAGGGGTTCGTGCCCACCACCTCCACGACGGTGTAGCCATGTCCGCGGGGCTTCGGCGCAAACTCGAACTCCACCGG
>JAUQOX010000208.1 GCA_030550695.1 Gemmatimonadota bacterium
TTTTCCACTCCCCCCGACGGCGTGGAGGCGGAGGTGGTGGACGTGGGTGGGGGGACCCCCGCCGAGTTCGACGGCAAGGAGGTGGCAGGTAAGATCGTCCTGGGCGACGCGGCGGCGGGGACCCTGTTCCGGGCGGCGGTGCTGGAGCGCGGGGCCCTGGGGGTCTTGGCGTACCGGCTGGCGCCTTTCAATCGTCCCGAGGTCAACCGGGACATCGCCCCCATGGCCTCCATCCCCTACGACCCGGAGCGGAAAGGGTGGGCGCTCCTTCTGACCACCCGGGCCCGGGACGAACTCCGCCACCTTCTCCGGGAGCAGGGCACCCTTCGGGTTCACGTGGACATCCGGACCCGCATCTACCCTGCGGAGGAGCTGACCCTGGTGGCCGAGGTCAGGGGTCGCCGGGAGCCCCAGCGCCGGCTGGTCTTCAGCGCCCATGTTCAGGAGTCGGGGGCCAACGACAACGCCTCGGGCGTGGCCGCCCTGGCCGAGATGGCCCGGGTTTTCGCCGAAGGGGTGGGGAGGGGAGCGTTCGTTCCGGAACGGACCATCACCATGATCTGGGGCGACGAAATCCGCTCCACCCGCCGCTTCCTTGCCGACGATCCCGGGCGGGCCGCGGGGGTGATGTGGGGGATCAGCCTGGATATGGTGGGGCAGGATACGGAAAAGACCGGGGGGAGCTTTCTCATCGAGAAGATGCCGGACCCTTCGGCGGTGTGGACCCGCGGGGACGACCGTCACACGGAATGGGGCGGGCGGCCTTTGCCCAAGGACCGCTTGAGGCCCCACTACCTGAACGACCTCCTCCGGAACCGGTGTCTGGATCAGGCCCGGCTGGAAGGGTGGATCGTGGGCGTCAACCCCTTCGAGGGGGGGAGCGACCACGTACCTTTCCTGGATGCGGGCATTCCCGCTGTGCTCCTCTGGCACTTCACCGACCAGTTCTATCACACCGACGGCGACCGCCTGGACAAGGTGTCGGCGCGCACCTTGTGGAACGTAGCCGTGTGCGCCACCACCGCCGCCATGGCCTTGGTTTCGGCAAACGAGGAGGTGGCCGTTTTCCTGCTGGAGGAGCTGGAGCGGGACGCTCTGGAGCGGCTGGAACGGGAAGCGGCGCTGAGCCGGGATGCGATCCGCGCCGGGGGAACTCCGGAGCTGGAGCGCGAGATTCTGCAGGGGTGGACCGACTGGTACCTGGGCGCCCTTCGGTCCGCGGAAGAGATTCAGGTGGGCGGCCCCTCCTCCCCGGTGCTCCGCCGCCTGCAGGAGGCCCTGGAACGGGTGGCGGCGGAGGGGCGGAGAAAGGTGGAGGCCCTGGCGGAACGGAGGCCCGGCTGAGCCCACCGGTCCCCCCAAAGGGGACCAAGTGGCCTTTCATGCGAACATCTTCTTGTAGCGGATGCGGTGGGGCTGTACGGCAGCTTCACCCAGCCGTCGCTTCTTGTCCTCTTCGTACTCCTGGAAGTTCCCGGGGAAGAACACCACTCGGCTCTCCCCCTCGAAGGCCAAGATATGGGTGGCGATGCGGTCCAGAAACCAGCGGTCGTGGCTGATTACCATCACACAGCCGGCAAACCGGAGGAGAGCGTCCTCCAGGGCCCGGAGGGTATCCACATCCAGATCATTGGTGGGCTCGTCCAAGAGGAGGACGTTGCCGCCCTCCTTCAGGAGCTTGGCCAGGTGGAGGCGATTCCGCTCGCCCCCGCTAAGGACCCCCACGGGCTTCTGCTGGTCGGCGCCACGGAAGTTGAACCACGAAAGATAGGCCCTGCTGTTCACCTCGGCCCTCCCGAAGCGCAGAAGATCCGCTCCTCCGGTAACCTCCTGAAAGACGGTTTTCTTGGGGTCGAGGGCTTCCCGGGACTGGTCCACATAGGCCAGCTTGACCGTGTCGCCCAGGATCAGCTCACCCTTGTCGGGCTTCTCCTGCCCCACGATCATGCGGAACAGCGTGGTCTTGCCGGCCCCGTTGGGGCCGATGATCCCCACAATGGCGCCAGGGGGCACCTCGAAATTCACGTCCTCCATGAGAAGGCGGTCGCCATAGCCTTTGGTCAGTCCCTGGGCCCGGATCACGACGTTCCCCAGGCGGGGACCCTTCGGAATCAGGATCTCTGCGGTACGTAGCTGCTCCCGCTCGTCGGCCCGCAGAAGCTCTTCATAGGCGTTGACCCGGGCTTTCCCCTTGGCCTGGCGAGCCCGGGGCGCCATGCGGATCCATTCCAGCTCCCGCTCGAGGGTGCGCTGCCGGGCGCTCTCCTGCTTTTCCTCCACCCGAAGGCGCTCCCGCTTCTGCTCCAGCCAGGAAGAGTAGTTCCCCTTCCACGGGATCCCTCGCCCCCGGTCCAGCTCCAGAATCCATTCGGCCACATTGTCCAGGAAGTAGCGGTCGTGGGTCACCGCCACCACGGTTCCCTTGTACTGGGCCAAATGCTGCTCCAGCCAGGCCACCGATTCGGCGTCCAGATGGTTCGTGGGCTCGTCCAGCAAGAGAAGGTCCGGAGCCTCCAGAAGGACACGGCAAAGGGCCACACGTCTTTTCTCACCGCCGGAGAGAGTCCGGACGTCGGCATCCCCCGGCGGCAGCCGAAGGGCATCCATGGCCATCTCCACCTTCCGGTCCAGGTCCCAGGCGTCGGCCGCTTCGATGCGGTCCTGAAGACGGGCCTGTTCCTCCATCAGGGCGTTCATCTCCTCGTCGGAGGTCACGGTGGCAAAGGCAGCGGTCACCTCCTCGAAACGGGCCAGGAGGGCCCGGATCCCCTGAACAGCCATCTCCACATTGCCCTGCACGTCGAGGGAGGCGTCCAGCTCAGGCTCTTGGGGCAGGTAACCGATGGTCGTCCCCTTCATGGCCCAAGCCTCGCCCAGAAAGTCCCTGTCCACCCCCGCCATGATTCGCAACAAGGTGCTCTTGCCGGACCCGTTGGACCCTACCACGCCGATCTTGGCACCCGGAAAGAAGGAGAGGCTGATGTCCTTCAGAACCTCCCGGTTGGGGGGCACGATCTTGGTGAGGCGGTACATGTGGTAGATGAACTTTTGTTCGGGCATGGCGGCGATACGCTCCCTGCAAGGGTAGGAGGGTTCTGGACCGTAAAGTCGGCGGCGAAGGCCCCCACTGACCCCCCTACCCCTGGGAAGGGGCCATGCGGGCGGGCCGGGTCATGGCCCACGGATCCATGAGCTGGCGGAGTTGGTCCTGGCTCAGAAGCCCTTTCTCCAAAGCCACGTCCGCCACAGACCGACCCGTTTCCAAGGCCTCCTTGGCCACTTCCGACGCCGCCGAGTATCCCAGGACCGGCAGGAGTGCGGTGACCAGGCCGATGCTGTTGTGCACGTAGTTCCGGCACCGCTCCACGTCCACCTCGATCCCTGCCAAACACCGACTCCAAAGGGTCTGGAAGGCCTTGGTGAGCATGTCCATGCTCTGGAAAAGGTTGAAAACCATCACCGGCTCCATGACGTTCAGCTGGAGCTGGCCGGCCTCGGCCGCCAAGGTCACCGTGAGGTCGTTTCCGATAACCTGAAATGCCACCTGGTTCACCACCTCGGGAATCACGGGGTTGACCTTGCCGGGCATGATGCTGGAGCCCGGCTGCATCGGCGGAAGGCGGATCTCCGCCAGGCCGCACCTCGGGCCCGAGGACAAGAGGCGAAGGTCGTTGCAGATCTTGCTGATCTTGACGGCCACCCGGCGCAGCGACGCGGAGACCAACAGCATATCCCCCACGTCACTGCTGGCCTCCACCAGGTCCGGCGCCAGCCTGAAGGGGAGGCCGGTCACCTCCTGCAACGCCTTGAGGGCCTCCCCGGCATAGCGCTCGTCGGTAGCGATGCCGGTGCCGATGGCCGTTCCCCCCAAGGTGCTTTCCAAACAACGACGCACGTCTTCTTCGATGCGCTGGATGTCCTCCTCGATGGTATTGGCCCAGGAGCCGAATTCCTGGCCCACCGTCATGGGCACCGCATCTTGGAGCTGGGTGCGACCCATCTTGAGTACGTCCGCATACTCCTCTGCCTTGTGCCGAAGCGTGGCCACGGTGGTCCTCATGGCCTCCACCAGGTCCCCATGCTTCAGGTAAAGGGCCAACCGGACCGCCGTGGGATACACGTCGTTGGTGCTCTGGGACTTGTTGACATGATCATTGGGATGGACGAAGCGGTAGGACCCGAGGGGTTTGCCCAGAATCTCGAGGGCGCGGTTGGCGATAACCTCGTTGGCATTCATGTTCGTGCTGGTGCCGGCCCCTCCTTGGATCATGTCCACCACGAACTGGCTGTGGAGGTGTCCGTCGGCGATCTCGTCGCATGCCTGGATGATGGCCTCGGCTACCTCTGCATCCAGAAGGCCTAGACGAAGGTTGGCCAGAGCCGCGGCTTTCTTCACCAAGGCCAACGCCCTTACGAAGTGGGGAAAGTGGGAGAGGGGAATCCCCGTAATGTCGAAGTTTTCCACCGCCCGCAGGGTCTGGATCCCGTAGTAGGCATCGGCGGGAACCTCCATTTCGCCGAGAAGATCGCGCTCCAGGCGGGTGGAGCCCGTGCGGGAATTGAGGAGCTCGCCGGCATTGCGATCGTGCTTCAGGCGCAGGAAGATCTCCCGGGCAACCTGCGCGAGCACCCTAGCCGCAAGCCTTGGATTCGTCTCCATCAGACGAAGAAAGGTGTCCCGGTTCAGGGTCAGAAGCACCGAGTCCACCACTGCCCTGCCGGTGGTACTGTGGGGCGTGTCGTCCAGTAGCGCGGCTTCCCCCAGACAATGACCGGCATGATAGGTGACCAGTACCCGCTCCTGCCCGCCGGAACGCTCGCTCACCTGGATGGCTCCCGATTTGATCACCATCAGGCGCTGCCGAGGTTCGCCTTGCTGGAACACCACCTCTCCGGCCAGCACCTTCTCCTGGCGAATGTGAGGGATCAACACCTCCATTTCGTCGTCGGTGAGGCCTCGGAAGATGGCGCTGTACCGCAGGATGTTGAGCCGGTCATCCATGCTCGGGCTCCAAGTTGCAGAGGGCATGCCCCAGGGATCCTCCCACCCTGAGACGGGTTCCAAGCCACCTCACGCCCTTCTCATGGAAGGGAGGGGAGGGCGGGGCGTTTCAGGTGCCATTCCGTGCTCACCTGGTAGCGGTGGGCCACACTCAGCAGAAGGTCGTCGGAATACAGAGCCCCTACGAGAACCGTCGTCATGGGCTGCGGAGGATCTCCGCCGAAGTCG
>JAUQOX010000209.1 GCA_030550695.1 Gemmatimonadota bacterium
GAGGGGGGGAGGCGCCCGTTGCCGCGGCGAAGGTGGAGGGGATAGCCGTGGCGCCCCGCCCTCCCGGCCCGGGGCGGGGGCCGGTGGCGGTGGCGCCCGAAGGGGTGGGCCGTGATCCTTCGCCGCCCCCGGTTTGGACGGTCAGCGAGGTCAATCAGGCGGTTCGCACCCTCCTGGAGGAAATGCTTCCCCCATTGTGGGTTGTGGGGGAGGTGGCTTCCTGGACCCGGGCCCGCTCCGGGCATTGCTACTTCACCCTCAAAGACGAAACGGCGCAACTTCGTTGCGTCCTGTGGCGGGCGGACGCCGCCCGACTCCCGGTGGACCCGCAGGTGGGGATGCGGATCCGGGTCTTCGGACAACTCACCCTCTACGAGGCCCGGGGGGAGTATCAGCTGGTGGCGCGGGTCCTGGAGGGGGAAGGCGGCGAAGGCATCTGGAAACTGGCCTTCGAGCGCCTCCGCCGGCGGCTGGAAGAGGAGGGCCTCCTGGCCCCGGAACGGAAGCGCCCTCTCCCCCGCTTCCCTCGTTCGGTAGGGGTGGTGACCTCCCTTACAGGAGCCGCCCTTCATGACATCCTCACGGTGCTCAGAAAACGGGCCCCCTGGCTCCGGGTGGTGGTGCGGGACACCCCCGTTCAAGGCGAAGGGGCGGCCCTGGCCATCGCCCGGGCGGTGGAGGTGTTGGGGACCAGTGGCTTGGCGGAGGTTATCATCGTGGGGAGGGGAGGGGGGAGCCTGGAAGATCTTTGGGCTTTCAACGAAGAGCCCGTGGCTCGGGCGGTCGCCGCCTGTCCTGTCCCCGTGATCTCGGCGGTGGGCCACGAGGTGGACGTGACCCTTTCCGATCTGGTGGCGGATTGGCGGGCGCCGACCCCCTCGGCGGCGGCCGAAGCCGTGGCGCCCGACGCCCGGGAAATCCTGCGCTACTTGGAGGGGGCGGCCAGGAGGTTGGCCCGGGGGTTGAGGGGGGCCTTGGAGATCCGCCGTCGGTCGGTGGGCCGGGCCCGGGAGCGACTGAAGCGCTTGCCTCGGCAGGTGGTGGCGCGGGAAAGGAGGCGGACAGGGCGGCTCCTGAGGGGTCTGCTCCGGGCGGGGAGCCGGCTTCCGGGGCCCCAGCGTCGCCGATGGGAAGAGGCCCGCCGGAGGCTGGAAGGGAACCTCCGAGACCTCCTGTCGGCACGTCGGGACCAGCTGGCCCGCCTTGCGGCCCACATGGATGCCTTGTCTCCCTTGGCCACCTTGCGCCGGGGCTACGCCGTCGCCTTGAACTTGGAAGGGCGGGTGCTTCGACGGGTGGCTGATTTCCAAGAGGGAGAGGAGTTCCATCTGCGGGTGGTGGACGGGAGGGTGCGGGCCCTGGGTTTGGGGCCTGGGGTGGACCCCTGAGGAGCCGGAGGTGGCCATGGTCGCGGAACAGCGAGCCGATGACCCCCGAAACGGAGCGGAGGGGCAAGGGGAGGGCGGGTTTTCCGTGGAAGAACGCCTCCGGCGTCTGGAGGAGATCGTGGGGGAACTCGAGGAGGAGGGGCTGGAGTTGGACCGGGCTCTCGCCCTTTTCGAAGAGGGGGTGCGGCTGGTGAAGGAAACCGAGGCGGCTCTGGCCCGGGCTGAACTCCGGGTGGAAGAGTTGCTGGGGGAGGGAGAGGAGATCCGGCTGCGCCTCCTTTCCGAGGAGGGAGGATGATGGAGCTGAGGGAGGAGAACCGCGGCCAAGGAGCCCAGGGGGAGGGGGAAAAAGGGTGGGAGGGACAGCCCTTCGAGCTGGAGGGGTTCCTGTCGGCGGAGCGCCGGCGGGTGGAGGCGGCCCTGGAGGCGGCCCTGGAGGAACTCCTTCCCCTGTTCCCCCCCTCGACCCGGGATGCGGTGCGGTGGGGGGTGGCCGGGGGCGGGAAACGCCTGCGCCCTATCCTCTGCGCGGCGGCGTACCATGCCGGCGGTGGGGAGCACCACGCCATCTATGCCCTGGCGGTATCCTTGGAGCTGATCCATGCCTATTCCCTCATCCACGATGACCTTCCCTGCATGGACGATGCAGCCGTCCGGCGGGGCCTGCCCGCGGTCCACCGGCAGTTCGGGGAGAAGGTTGCTGCCGTGGCCGGAGCCCTCCTGATCCCTGCGGCCCTCCTCCAGGCGTGGAGGGGAGCCCGGGAGCTGGGCCTGCCGCCGGAGAAGGCCCGGGGGATTCTGGAGGAGCTTTCCCGGGCTGCGGGGGCAGGGGGAATGGTGGGGGGCCAGGTCCTGGACCTTTTGGGGGAAGGCCAGGCGCTTTCAGCCGCGGAACTGGAGGAGTTGCATCGGCGGAAGACCGGGGCCCTGCTCCGGGCTGCCCTGAGAATGGGCGGGATGGCTGCAGGGCTCGACGGGCCGCAACTGGAGGCTTTGGAGCAGTACGGGGCGGCGGTGGGATTGGCTTTCCAGATCGCCGATGACGTCCTCGATGCCACCTCTACCCTGGCAGCGCTGGGCAAGGAGCCCTCGGACGCCGCCTTGGGGAAGTCCACCTACGTGGCCCTGTGGGGGCTGGAAGAAGCCCGCTCGCGGGCCCGGTGGTGGGCGCGGGAGGCGGTGGAGGCCCTCCGTTCGGCGGGAGTGTCCTCCCCCGCGCTCATGGCCCTGGCGGGCTACGTGGTGAGCCGCCGTTCCTGAAGACCCGCAGCCGAAGGAGGGGGGGCGTCGGGTCGAAAAACCGTTCGGGGGTACGAAGCCTGCGAGTGCTTGATTAGCTTTTTCTTTTGCGTTGTTTCCCCCCTCGGAGGGTCGAGCGTTGTCCCTTTTGGATCGGATCCGTACTCCCCACGACCTTCGCCGCCTGAGCCGGCAGGAACTTCACCAGGTGGTGAAGGAGGCTCGGGAGCGCCACATCGACGTGGTTTCCAAAGTAGGCGGGCATTTCGGGGCCAGCCTCGGGGTCGCGGAGCTCACCGTGGCCCTCCACTACGTGTTCGATACCCCCCGGGATCAGATCGTGTGGGATACGGGCCACCAGGCCTACATCCACAAGATCCTCACCGGCCGGAACGATCGCCTTCCCACCATCCGCCAACGGCACGGCCTGGCCCCCTTCTGCCGCCGGGACGAGTCGGAGTACGACGCCTTCGGGGCCGGCCATGCGGGGACCTCCATCTCCGCCGCCTGGGGGATGGCGGTGGCCCGGGACCTGAAAGGCGAAGACTTCAAGGTGGTGGCGGTGATCGGGGACGGGGCCATGGGGTGTGGGCTGGCTTACGAAGCCATGAACAACGCGGGCCACACGGGCCGGGACTTCATCGTGGTGCTCAACGACAACGAGATGTCCATCGCCCCCAACGTGGGGGCCTTGAACAAGTACCTTACGGGCATGATGACCCACCCGGTCTACAACCGGGTTCGGCAGGAGGTCAAGGGGCTTTTGCAGAAGGTGCCCTCCGGTCTGGGGGAGGCTATGGGGCATCTTGCCTACAAGGTGGACGAGAGCGTGAAGAACATCTTCATGCCCGGCATGCTCTTCCAAGAGTTGGGGTTTCGGTACGTGGGCCCCGTGGACGGGCATGACCTGGATGGTCTGGTGGAAACGCTCTCCCGGGTCCGGCGGATGGGGGGCACCATCTTGGTCCATGTCCTCACCCAGAAGGGGAAAGGGTTTCCGCCGGCGGAGGAGGACCCCTTCAAATGGCACGCCGCCAAACCCTTCGACCGACAGACGCCGAATTCCGGGGGGGGGGGAGGGGGAGGGTTGCCCATGTATCAGAAGGTGTTCGGGCAGGGCCTGGTGGAGCTGGGGAGGGCGGACCCCCGGGTGGTGGCCATCACCGCCGGGATGCGGGATGGGACGAGCACGGACCTCTTCGAGAAGGCTTTCCCCGACCGGTTCTTCGACGTGGGCATCGCCGAAGGCCATGCGGTGACCTTCGCGGCGGGGTTGGCCACCCAGGGCATCCGGCCGGTGGTGGCCATCTACTCCACGTTTCTCCAGAGGGGATTCGACGGGATCGTCCACGACGTGGCCCTCCAGGATCTGCCCGTGGTGTTCGCCATGGACCGGGCGGGGATCGCGGGAGCCGACGGGCCCACCCACCACGGGGCCCTCGACATCAACTACATGCTTGCGGTGCCGGGGATGACGGTGACGGCCCCCAAGGATGGGGCCGAAATGCTGGCCCTGCTGCGGTTGGGCGTGGGCCACACCTCCGGCCCCTTTTCCCTGCGGTGGCCCCGGGACACCGTTCCCGAACCGGTTCCGTCCTTGGAAGAAATCCCGCCGGTCCCCTACGGCAGTTGGGAGCGGCTGCGGGAGGGGCGGGACGTCGCCATCCTGGCCGTGGGGACCATGGTTCTCGAAGCGGCCCGGGCCGCAGAGGAGCTGGCCCTGGAGGGGTGGCCCGTCACCGTGGTCAACTGCCGCTTCCTCAAGCCTTACGACCGTCCCATGCTGGAGAACCTGGCGCGGACCCATGCTGTGCTCCTCACGGTGGAGGAAGGGGCGGTGGTGAACGGGTTCGGGGCGTTTATGGCCCGGGAGGTGGAGACGTTGAACCTGGCGGCACCTCCCCGGGTGGAGACCATGGGAATCCCGGACATGTTCGTGCCCCACGGGACCCGAGAGGAACTCCTGCGGGAGCTGGGGCTGGATGCCCGGGGCATCTCCCAACGGGCACGGACCCTCCTCCGGGACCTGCAGCCCCGGAGGCTCGGGGATGCCCCGGGACGGGGCCCGGGGGAGCACGAACCGAAACCCGCAGAGACCGGGCTGGCGGCCAGCCCGGGGAGGGATTCGGGCCGATGAACCGGCTGGGCCCTCCGGCCCGAGCCTTCCGCCGGATCGGCTTGGTGGGAAGGACCGGCCAGCCCACCCTCCCAGGGGTCCTGGAGCGCCTCAGGGAGGTCTGCCGGAGGCACGGCGCACAGATCGTGTTCAAGGAGTTCCTGAGCCCCGGCGATCCCTTGAAGCCCGACGTGGAGGGGGCCCCGGAGGAAGAGGTGGACTTGCTGGTGACCCTGGGGGGTGACGGGACCCTCCTGTGGGGCGCCCGGATGGTGGCCGAACGGAACATCCCGGTTCTGGGCATCAATCTGGGGCACATGGGATTCCTCACCTCCATCACGGCGGACGGGGTGGAGGGGTCCCTGGAGCGTCTCTTTCAGGGGGACTACCTCCTGGACTGCCGGTCCACCCTCGAAGCCCTGGTGCTCAACGGCGACGGGGTCCGGCGCCGGCGGTTCCTCGCCCT
>JAUQOX010000210.1 GCA_030550695.1 Gemmatimonadota bacterium
GGGTGCTCATTGCCGAGGCCGGTGGTGAAGGGTGCCACGGAGCGGGCATGGGCCACGAAAACCGCTTCCTGAGGGAGCCGGGCGATGAGATCCTGCTGACGCTCGAGGAGTGCCCTTGCCAGAGATCGGTCATTGGGGTTGAGAACCACGACCCGGTCCCATACCCCTTTGGTGGCCATGAAGTTGTTCTTTTCCCAGAGCGCCGGGATTCTTCCCCGCCGCACGAGTTCCTGAACTGCTCCAGATTGGCCCAGGTTTTCGATGAGCTTGCGAATCTCATCGGCCTCGTTGCTGCCACGGTTGGCGCGCCTCTTCAGCTCTTTCTCCTGGTCCTGCTTGTCGGTCCAAAGGGGGAGGTACACCCCAAATCGCATTCCCGGCGAAGCAGACTGAAAGTCCTGCCCCAGGTATTGGGGGACAGCCGCTCTGGGCATAGGTCATCCTCCCTTCGCGGCCTTCAGCCGGGCCGATGCCATTTGGCGCATCCATCGCAGCCAGGCGAAGGCTTCGGCGCTGATGGCTTGAAAAGTGGCCGGCTCCGCATGGAACAACGCCTCCATGCAAGATTCGAAATTGTTCGTCTTCATGATCAGCGGGAAACTCTGCCTAAGCCAATCTTGCAGATCTTCGGCGACGGTCTTGTGTTCACCCCCCTTCTGGTGACAGAAGGCAAGGACTTGCATGAGGCCACTGTTCATGATGAGGGCCGGGAGCCCTTTGGCGATGTTGGCTTCCTTTTCGCCATACTTCTGGCACTTTTCCCAAGCATGGGCAGCCCGCTTCTGTTCGATGCTCTTCATGCTCACACCTCCATGGTCACGACCACGAAGCCGCGGCCCGTGGTGGCGTCTCCGCCCAGTTGAACCAGCTTCCCGTCGAGGAGACGGCTCATGGTTTCTGCGACGGTGTCGGCGGAAAGGACTTCTCCACCCCTTGTTTGGCTCATCATGAGCGGCCCGATGAGGATGGATTCCGGCGGAAGGTTCTCCGTATAGAAGAGCCCTCCGTCGTCGGCGGCGCCCGTCTCGGGATTGATGCGCACGTGGGGCTCCACCAGCATGGCGTTATCGGCAAAGTAGCCGAAATCGGTGTCCGAGAGGAGCACGAGATCCTTCGTGAGTTTCTCGCGGAAGTAGTCGTAGCTCGTCCCTTCCTTGGGTAAGGCCCGTCTCGCCAGATCCTCGGCAATGGCCCGCAAGGGCTTTGAGATCGTGGCCACGTACTCGAAGGTCTCCAGGTGGAGGCGCCCCTCCTTGGAAAGCAGATCCGGGTTCGTGACCAGACACTTGCCGTCCTCTACGGCGGGGATGTTCCACTGGGCGGGGCGGCCGACGAGGGCCAGCAGCCGCTGGGCTCGGCTAAGGGTCTGGGGGGAAGCCGCGTACACGTAACTGCCACGGAGGCTCCGCACGGGAAGGACCACCAGTTGGGCGTCTCCGAAGCTCACGGCCCCTGCATGGAGATCGCCGCTCCGCGCGGCGGGGCCGAACAGATGATCGAGAAGTCGCCCGTCGCCTCCCAGGAGCTCGAAGCTATGGCGGACGGCTCCCTTGATGCCGGATCCTGCAAAGCAGGGATGACCCGTATGGCGTTCCCTCTGAATGGGGTTGTCGATGAGGCCGATGGCCTGGCCCGAGCCCATGTGCACTGGGCTCACGGTGTAGAAAAAGAGGGCTGCGTTTCTGGTGAACATGATGTCCTCCCTGCGGGGTTATCAGAAGTGAGCGAAGGTGAACCGGTTGAAGCCTTCCGCCCGGCGGAGGGCGTCGTCGGACGAGAGATCCTCGGGCCAAAGACCCCAAGTCATGAGTTCGCCCAGTGCCCGTGCCGGATCTTCTGCCTCCAGATCCTCGAGCCAGTAGACCGCCCCTGGGGGCACCGCCCGACGGCTGGCCTTGGGCCTCTGCCTGGCGAGGTCCCAGCCCGACACGGTTTCGGATCGGGGGACAGCCGCACAGGTGATCCGGGCGGTAACCCCTTTGAGCCGGAACGAGCCGTCGGTACCCGCCCCCGGCGGAAGCCATCCGTCGGGAAAGAGGCCAGGTGTGGTGAGAAGGATTCTGCAGCGCCGATCTGCGGCGATCTGCTCGAAGTCAGGGTCGGCAAACAGCGGATCTGCGGGGCTGAGGGCCGCGGCACGGCCGTCGCCTCCCAGGCGAAGGAGGCCCGAGGTGGGAACGGCCGCTCCCCTCACCGTGGCCAGGAACCCTACCGAGAACTGGGCTCCCTGGTCCAAGCGGGCGGGGGAGACGGCCTGCACCGTAAAGAGCTGGCCCTCGGCGGCCGCTCGCATCTTCGGGTCCAAGCCCACTCCCACACGCTCGTCCAGCTTCCAGAGCTGGTCGCCCCTGACCAGGTGGTCCGGCTCGGGGGTTTGGCCGGAGAGGTATGCGCTCCAACCCGCTTGACCGAGCCAATAACCGCCGACCGGCTTGCCCCGAGAGGACACGGGAAGAACCGGGATTTTCGTCAGCGGGTAATTGGAGCGAAGGGCGCTGTGAGGCTTTTGGGGAACGAGACGGTGGACAGCCGAGGCGCCCGAGGCCTGAGCAAACACCACGAGGTCGGCCGGTAAGCTTACCAGCGGTTCCGTCCGGCCGTCCGCAAAACGCCGGGCCAGGGAGAATCCGGCCAGCACGAAAGATCCGGGCCGTTCCGGCGTGCCCAGCGTCGGATGCGGCACAGCACCCTTGGCAAAAGCCGCCAAATCCACCCCGTCGTCGGCAAGAATGCGGGAGCGGAGGGCGCCCGCCACCACGGAAGGCCATGGAGGGATGAGGGATTCGCCGTAACTGCCAGGATCGCCGAAGAGCTTGTTTCCGCGGAAGAACCACACGTCCAGCGGCTCGATGAAAACGGTCGTGTTCCCGTTCATGGAGCTCATCTCCCCTCGGAAAGGTCATCTTGAGCCCGAACCTCCCGGGCAAAGAACTCCGCGACACCGAGGAAACTGCGGAGCCATGGGAGCCAGCCCTCGCCCTGTTTCTTGGCCAGGGCCGTCAGACGGTCGGCCAATTCGCGCGGCTGGTTCCCAACGCTGGCCTGGCTCGATTGGCGCTCCAGCTGATAGGCCAGCAAGGTGGACAGCATCTCAGGGACTTCGGATGGATGGGGCAGGTCCGTAAGCCAAGCCAAGGTGTTGTAGACTGCTCGCCGGGAAACCCCGGGGGTGGCCAGGAACCGGTGGAGGTCCGACAACAGGGCCAAAGGCTCCCCCCAGCGGGCGGTAAGACGGAGACCCGACCCCGAACGCTTGACCACGGAAATGGAGAACGCGTCCCTGCCCCCTTCAGACTTCGCCCTTTGTTCGGCGGCCCTCAGCTCACGCATCACGGCGGTCAGGGGGGCTTGATAATGGGCGACCACCGCCCCTGCCGAGGCCGTGGCTTTCGAGCCCATGGTACGCATGATTTTCAGCGACGCCTGACCGAGGGATCCGCGCCTCAGGACCGCAAAACCCTTTGCCGGACTCAAGGTCCGTCCCAAGGCCTCGATTCCCTCGGAACCCTGTGTGCCCGGGGGAGGGTCGCCAGAATAGGCCGCCCGCAGGCGGCCCATGCAGGTTAGGAGATCCGCCACCGGCAGCATCGCCAGCAGGTCATCGCCCCCCGCATAGATGAGGCGCCCCGGGTGCGCCTCTTCCACCAGAAAACGAACCACGCTCTGGGAAAAGTCGCGCAATGCGCTGGAAATGGCCGAGTGGCGCCCGGGCGAGGGCGCCCGACATTGATGCGCATACTCGTTGAGCAAAGGATGCCGCTCGGCGAGACGCCGCAGCTGCATCTGAACCTGTGGGTGGAAGCTCTCCAAATAGGAAGTGTGGAAGGCTTCTTCCCCCGAAAGGATGGCGCCCATACGGTCGCCATCCATGAGGAGCAGGGCGTAGTATTTCTCCACCTGGTCCGCCCGCGCTCCCTTCGCCTGGGCGAGGATAGACCTCACCTTGTATTCCGCTTCCGACGGGGTTTCTTTGTCGCCGCCTTCCTCAGATTCCAAGAGACTTGGGATCCGCATGGCGATCTTCAAGCGACCGTTCTTGCGATGCTTCAGGTGGAGGCGACGAGGAAGGGCCACCGGTTCTTGATCCTTCAGAAGCGTTTCAAGCTCCGGGTCGACGGTGGTGCCGGAGTCCAACCACTTCTCCAGTTGATGGGCCAAGGCCATGGTATGGGTGGAGACCACGAAACGGGGCACTGCGCCGGCGGACGACGTCTCGGGGAGCGCTTTCGCAACCTCTTCCGCGAAGACCGTGGGCCAGAGCCGTTTCACGGCCGCCAGCCCGCCCAGGTGTTCGCCACTCCTGGACCAGGCGGGCTTCCGGTGGGTGATCCTTGCCCAGAGGGTCTCCACATGCTCCCCCTCCCGAAACTCCTGGTCGCTTTTGGCTCTGCGTTTGCCGGGGGGAAGGTGGAGGTGCTGGGGCTCGAGACTCAGGCACTCGGATTCACCCGTCAGAGAGCACCGCCAACCTTCGTCGGTCCGCTGACGGAAAGGCCGGGCGGCCTTGGCTCCCGCCAGGAGCCGTTCCACCAGCTCGTATACGGCAGGATAGAGCACGCCCGGCTTCGGCTGGTAGAAACGGGTCCCGTCCTCCAGGGCAATATCCTTTTGGAGGACTCTCCAGGCGGGAGTAGCCAGGAACCCGCTGACCGTCCCGGGATCCACCCCGTGGAACGGAGCCATGGCGTGGAGGAGTTCGGAAACGTCCAGGTCCGTCTGATCGCGCTCGTTCCTGGGTCGGATCAAAGAGAACGGTACCCCTGCCCAGTAGACCTCAGGAAAGTCCTGGAGCTGACGCTGCATCTGTTCGTAAGGAAAGGGGTACTCCTGGGGTTGGAGGTCTGCCGCTTCCAGGAGCAGGGTCACGACCTTTCGGCCCAAGTCCTGCATCCAGGTCCGGACGGCGTCGGAGCACATCCGGGCAAGTTCTTCGAGGCGCGACGAAGGAACCACGGCCACGAATCGGTTGGGCAGGCTGGCCGAGAACAGGGGATTGGCGTCGGAAGCCGCTACGGTCCACTCCAAGCCGTGGAACAATTGCCCAGGCAACTCCATCCTGTCCCGAAGCCACAGGTCCACCTGGGGTACGGTACGAAGAGACGGGAAGATGACGGCATCCGGACCCAATTCCTCGCAGATCGGGCGCATGGCCTCCCAGGCCAAGCGG
>JAUQOX010000022.1 GCA_030550695.1 Gemmatimonadota bacterium
CATCCGCATCCTGGACTACGCCATCCAGGGCGTCACCAATTGTGCCGGCACCACCATCAACAGCATCGGGGTCCTGGCCCACGAGCTGGGGCACGCCTTCGGCCTGCCGGACCTCTACAATACGGATGAGAACCAGAGCCACAGCGGGATCGGCAACTGGGGGCTCATGGGAACGGGCTCCTGGGGGTGCAACGGAGCCAGCCCTGCCATGCCCTGTCACATGGAGGCTTGGAGCAAGGCCGTGCTGGGGTGGGTGGATGTGGAAACGTTGCCGCCGGGGATGGATCTGGGCGTCCTGAACCTGCCGCCGGTGGAAAGCACGGGGAAGGTCTTCCGCCTGGATTCAGGAGACGGCTCGGGGGAGTACCTCCTTCTGGAGAACCGGCAGCGATTGGGGTTCGACGCCCGCCTCTACGCGCCGGGGCTTCTGGTCTGGCACATCGATCCGGTGACCCTCTCCGCCCGATGGCGGCAGAACCGGGTCAACGCCGACCCCAACCGGATGGGGGTGTGGCTCCGTCAGGCCGACGGGCTCGACGAGCTTGGGGTGGGAGCCCGGGGCCGAGGTGATGCCGGGGATCCTTTTCCCGGTTCCACCGGGAACCGGGTCTTCCATGCCGGATCCAACCCCGCCAGCTGGACCCACGGGGGAAAGGCCATGGGGATCACCCTCCTGGACATCGCCCAGGTGGGGTCGGACATGCGGTTTCGGGCCCTCAGCCGTTATCAGACCCTCACCCTCCGGAGCGAGCCGGTGCAGGGCACGCCGGGCTTGGTGAGCGTGGACGGCGTTGCTCTCCAGCCCCTGCAGGCGGTGGTGTTTTCGGCCCCCTTCCAGACCCACACCCTCGAAGCGGCGCCGGGAGAGCCCATGGGGCCTGGACGGCGGTGGGGTTTTCTAGGGTGGTCGGACGGGGCTCCCCGGGTCCGGCAGTTCACCACGGGTCTACGGGATACCCTTCTGGTGGCCCGTTACGGGGGCAGGCAAGTCCGGATCGCGGTGAGCCTCTCTTCGCCCGCCCAGGGGATTCCGCCTGGGTCCGTGACCTTCAACCCCGGTGACGCGGAGGGTTGGGTGTCCGAGGGCGAGACCACGGCGGTCACGGCGGTGGCCCGGACGGGGTTCGCCTTCAGCCGGTGGACGGGAGATCTGGCCGGCAAGCCCAACCCCGCCGTGGTGCAGGCCAACGCCCCCATGACCGCCGAGGCGGTCTTCGACCTCACCTTCAGCGTCGCCGCCAATCCCGAGCGGGTGGAGGTGCAGGGGGGGTTGCCCAACCTGGTGCGGCTCAAGGCGGAAAACGCCAACGAACCGGTGGCGTGGACCCTGGTCTCCGGCTCTCTTCCCTGGGGTCTCATCTTCCTCTCGGCGGGAACCCTGGAGGGAACTCCCCGGGAAGGGGGTGAGTACCCCCTTACCCTGCGGGCCCGGGATGCCATCGGCCTGGAGGGGACGGTGAGCCTGAGGCTGGCGGTGGTGGATCCCCGCATCCCGGCCAGAACCGCCGCCACCCCCTTCCTCCTTTCCGGGGATCCTCTGGACACACCGGTTCAAGCGTACCTGGACCGCACGGGGAACCGGAACGGAGTCTATGACCTGGGAGACCTGAGGGCGTTCCTCCTGCGAAACCCCAACCTGCCCGTGGCGGCGTCCCCGCCGGTTCCGGTGGAGGTCCGGTTTGCGCCCCTGGGCTCCAAGCCGGCACCCGGAGGCGAACCAAAGAAGGAAGAAGCGCCGGGGGAGGGAGGCGAGCGATGAGCGGACGGGGAGGCTTCTGGACCTGGATACGGGTTGGGCTCCTGGTGGTCCTGGTCTTGGGGGTTGGGGGGTGCGACGCGGGGCCCAAGGGACCCGGAGAATTCCAGGCCACCCTTCAGAGCCCGGTGCCCGCCCTGGGCGCGGCCCTTCTGGAAGTGAAGGGGAAAGGAATCACCGGTTTCGCCCCCTCCGGCGGGGCCCAGGTCCTTTGGGCCCCCACCTCCACCCCGGACACCTACCGGGTTCTGGTGATCAGCCCCGCCCCCGGCACCCTCCGTTTCCAGGTGGCCGTCCAGGACCGGGGGGGACCCAAGCCCACGGCGACCGTCCTCAACGTGGCCACGGGCGACAACCTTCCCGTTCCGGTGACGGACCAGTACCGGGTCGTCTTTTCGCGGCGCTGAGGGGGACGGCCCCATCGGCGCAGGGCCCCGCACAGATCCCCGCGGCAAGGGCCAGGGGCCCGGCCCGACATCCCTCAGCGGGGAGCCCTGAGGTCCGGCCCCGGGGGGGGGCGTCCCTTCCGGGACGGGCGGGCTCCCCTTGCTGCCCCCTCCAGGCACGTTCAGTTTACCAGGTCAACAAATGGTCCGGGGCCCTCGGCCTGGGGATGCGGACGAGGTCGCCCACGGAGAACTGGAAGACCCTCGTACGGCGACGAAAGGGTCGGGGGTACCGCCCATGTCCACCCTAGAATCCGGGGCCGCGAGCCAGCGGACGGCCCGATTGGCGCAACCGAAAGGGAAGTCCGACCTCAAGCGCACTCTGCTCATTTTGCTGGGCATCGGTCTTTTTGCCCTGACGTACTTTCTGCCCCCCTTTCCGAACGCCGTGGATCCACAAGGCAAGTTGTTCGAACTGGGCCGGCAGGGTCAGCTCTCCCTCGGCTTGTTTTTCCTGGCCGCCACCTGGTGGGTTTCCGAAGTGGTGCCCATCGGGATCACCGCCATCACCATTGGCGTGGTGCAGGCCCTGTTTCTGATTCGGCCTGCTCGCGACGCCTTTACCGATTTCATGGACCCTTCCGTCTGGTTCATCTTCGGCTCGCTGATGATCGGAATGGTGTTTACCCGCACGGGCCTTACCCGCAGGTTGGCCTACAAGATGCTCTCGCTGGTGGGTGAGCGCACCAGCATGATCTACCTGGGCTGCTATGCCATGACTGCCGGTCTGACCCTCATCATGGCCCATACCGCGGTGGCGGCCACCATCTACCCGCTTCTGGTGGCCGTGTACTCCTTGTACACCGATCGGAGCGAGCCGACCCGCTTCGGGAAGGGGCTCTTCATGGGGATGGCCTTCGTGGCAGGCGCCGGGAGCATCATCACCCTGCTGGGGGCGGCGCGGGGGGCGGTGGCCATCGGTTTCTTCGCACAGGCCACCGGCAGGAACATCGGTTTCTTCGAGCTGAGCTACTACATGTTCCCGGTGGGGGCCCTCATGACGCTTCTCCTGTGGGGGTTCTTCATGCTGTGGTACCCCCCGGAACAGAAAGTCGTACCCGGGCTCCGGGATCGGGTGAACCGGCTCTATGAGGCCCTGGGCCCCATGCGGCGGGAAGAGATCCTGGCCCTGATCTTCGTATTCGGAGCCGTTCTGCTCCTCAGTCTTCGCTCCTTTGTGCCCCAGTTGGAAAAGGTGGACAAGAGTGCCATCATCCTCCTACCCACCATCCTCCTCTTCCTGTTTCGGGTGGTGAGCCTGGAGGACCTGGAGGCCACCTCGTGGAATATCGTGCTCTTGTTCGGGGGGGCCATGAGCATCGGCTATTGCCTTTGGCAGACGGGAGCCGCGGCTTGGCTGGCGGTGCATTGGCTTACCCTGTTCAAGGGAGCCCATTGGTTGATCTTCGTACTGGGGATTGCGACCTTCGTTTTGGTGATGACCAACTTCATCATGAACGTTGCCGCCATTGCCATTTCCATGCCGGTGGCGCTGGTCATGGCCCCCTATCTCGGGGTGGCCCCGGAGGTGATCCTGTTCGCTTGCCTGGTCACCGCGGGAATGCCGTTCCTCCTCCTGGTGGGGGCGGCACCCAATGCCATCGCCTATGCCAGCGGACAGTTCAGCCCGCGGGAGTTCTTTCTGGCCGGCCTGCCGGCCAGCGGAATTCTCCTTGCCGTGCTCACGCTGTTCGTGTGGTTCGTCTGGCCTCTGATGGGGATGCCCGTCCGTCTGTCCTAGAGGCCGCCCTTGGGGACTGCCGATGTCACCCTGTTGCGGGTGCCGCTTGATGCTGGAAAGGAGCAAGAAATGAGGTTCCTCCTCGTACGCATTCTGACCATGGCCTGTGGGCTGATGATGATTCCCTTCGAGGCTGTCCGGGGACAAGCTTCGGTGCAGGAGGCGTTCCTCGAGGCCTGGGCGGCCTGGAGGGAAGGAAGGTTCCTGTCCGCCCTCGAGCTGTTGGAGAACCTCCTGTCGGGCCCGGAGGGCGGCTCGCTCCGCAGGGAGATTGCCCTCCTGACGGGGGAGCTCCATCCCACCGAGGAGCTTTCTCCCGATGGAAGGGCGGTGCGGTGGTCTCCGGACGGCACCCTGTTGGCCTTCGAGAAAGGAACGGGAGCCGACGCCGTCACGCATGTGCTGCGTCTGACTTCTGACGGGGTAACGCCCGTCGGGGTGATGGAAGGGCAGGGACTGGTGTTTTCCCCCGACGGGCGCCGTGTGGCCTGGGTGGGCATGGAGGACCGGGGGTCTTGGGAGGCCGCCCGCAGCCGGCTGTTGGCGGGGGTAGCGGCAGACGACCGGGCAGCCCTGGCCAGACTTCGGCCGGAGCTGGAGCGGCTGGAGGCGGAACACCAGCGGGTGAAGGTTCGGGATCTCGTGTCCGGAGAGGAGAGATCGTGGGTGGCCGGAGGTCTGAGGGTCCAGGGGATTCTGGCCCTCCCCCCCAGCGGGGAGGACCTGTACCTGTGGGCCACGCCTCTGGAGGGGGAAGGGGTAGCCGGCCTGTACCGGCTGCGGCGGGGGGAGCACCCGGTCCTGATCTCGCCTCCCTCCACACCGGTCTCCGATCCCTTCATGGCGGGGGATCGGGTGGTCTACGGCACCGGCAGGGGGACGTTTGCCGTGCAGGACCCCGTGGGGGAAGGGGTCCGGCAATACCGCGGCTGGAGCCCGGTGGCGTCCAGGGAGGGCCGGTGGCTGGCCTTCTTGGCCGAGGAGGGCTCGGAGGGAACGGTGAACCTGTTGGATCTGGGAACCCCCGGCGGAGAGCCCCAGGTGGTGGGCCGTTTCTCCATGCCGTTGTCCCGGTCCGGAAGCCGGGCCTGCCCCACCTGTCCGTCCTTGGGCGGTTTGGCGCTGTCTCCAGGAGGACGGAGGATCGCCGTGCAGGCCATGCCCCGGGAAGATTGGGAAATCTTCTTGTTGGAGATCCCCCCCCAACCCACCGGGGAAGGGGGGACACCCCTCCAGGTGACCAGGGAAATCCAGCACGATCTCTACCCCCTTTTCCTGACCGAGGCAACCCTTCTGGCCATGAAGGGGGAAGCGCGCCACCGTCGGGCCCACCTTTACGATCTCCGAACCGGCCAGGTTCGGCACCTCTTCCATAACAACACGGTTCGAACCTTGGCCTTCGAGTACGAATGGGCTCCCAGCCCCGACGGTCGGAAACTCCTGGTGGTGGCGGACCGGGACGGCAACACCATCTCTCCCGAAAGGGGCGTGTACCTCGTCCACCTGGACCGGGAGGTGAGCCAGCAGGAGCTTCGGGTCCGCCTTGCCCGGCAGCGGGAGTCGGAGCGGAAGCTTCTGGCCGAGGCGGAGCGGGCCTACGGGCCGATTCGGGAAGAGGTCCGGGATCGGGTGGCCCGGATCTCCATCCCCCGGCTGTTCCGGTACCAGGAGGACCTCTTCCGCATGGGGTCCAAGAACATCACCCAGCCCGGGAACGCAAAGGCCATCGCCTACCTGGAGGAACGCCTCCGGGAGTTCGGCTACGAACCCGAGCTCCAGTGGTTCGAGACCCGGGGAGTTCGGACGGCCAACGTGATCGCCCGGCTCCCGGGCACGGTTTCGCCGGATGTGGTCTACACGGTGGGCACGCATTTCGACTCGGCCCCGGTGAGCCCCGGCGCCGACGACAACACTTCCGGAACCGTGGGGCTTCTGGAGATGGCCCGGGTGCTGGCGGGCCGTCCCCTGCCGGCTACGGTGGAGATCGTCTTCTTCACCGGTGAGGAGTCGGGTCTGCTGGGGAGCCGCGAATACGTGCGGCGGGCGTTTGCCGAAGGGAAGAAGATCGCCGGGGTCCTGAACAACGACATGGTGGGCTTTGCCGAAGATCACCGCCTGGACAACACCATCCGTTTTTCCAACAAGGGGATCCGGGATCTTCAACATGGCGCGGCGCTGCTGTTTTCGGAGATGACCCTTTACGACGCGGAGTACTACCGGGGCACGGATGCGGCGGCCTTCTACGAGGCTTTCGGAGACATCGTGGGAGGGATCGGATCCTATCCCATCCTGGCCAGTCCCCATTACCACCAAAGCCACGACGTGTTGGAGACCATCAATCACCGCTTGGTGGCGGAGGTGGCCCGGGTCACCACCGCGTCGGCCATGCTCCTGGCCTCTTCCCCCTCGCGCCTGACGGGCCTCGAGGCTCGGTGGGAGGACGGCAGGGTGGTGGTGCGGTGGAATCCGTCGCCTGAATCCGACGTGGTCTCCTACCGGGTGGCCTGGGGGCCCCAGGGGAATCCTTTCGAGCACACGACCCTGGTGAGGGAACCCCGGGCTGCCTTGGAACAGGTTCCCCCCGGGGGGGTGGTGTCGGTGCGGGCGGTGAACCGGAGGGGCCTGGAAGGCTGGGATTGGGCCCGGGTTCCGGTGGGGGGTCAGGGGAGCTGGCCCTCGCCGGAGGGCTGAGGGGTCGGGGGGGGCGGGCTCGGTAACGAACCCTTCACGGATCGGCAACGGAGGCGCGACGGTCCTTCGGGGACCCTTGAAGACCCTGGTTCCGGGGCCGAGGATACAAGGCTGGAGCACTCTGCGCGGAGAGACACCCATGGGTCGTTCCAACCGGCGAGGGGCCCTCACCTTCTGCCTCCTCTTCTCCCTGTCCTGCGGGGCGGGCGATGGGCCCCGGGGCGGCCACCGTACGGTCATCCAGAACAAGGGCTCCGATACCCTGGTGAACGTAGCCCAGGCGTGGGCCGAAGCCTACGGCAAGGTGAATCCGTCGGTGGTGGTGTCGGTGGCCGGGGGAGGGTCGGGTACCGGCATCAGCGCTTTGATCAACGGCACCGTGGACATCGCCAACTCGTCGCGTCCCCTGAGCGACAGTGAGGCCGAGGCGGTGATCCAGGCCCGAGGGGTGCCGGCCCAGGCCTTCGTGGTGGGCTACGATGCCTTGGCCGTGTTCGTCCACCGGGACAACCCCTTGGAGGCCCTCACGATCCCCCAGATTGCCGAGATCTATGGGGAAGGGGGATCCCTGGACCGCTGGGAACAGCTGGGCATCAGGGTTCCGGGATGCCCTTCGGGGAAGATCGTTCGGGTGAGCCGGCAGAACAATTCCGGCACCTACACCTACTTTGCAGAAGCCGTCCTCCACAAGAACGACTACAAGCTGGGTTCCCTGGACCTCCATGGCTCCAAGGACGTGGTGGACCTGGTGAGCAAGACCCCCTGTGCCATCGGCTACAGCGGCCTGGCCTACGCCAGTACCGGCATCAAAATGCCCTGCGTGGCCCGTGAGGAAGGCGCCCCCTGCATCCAACCCACCATGGAATCCGCCGTGGACGGGAGCTATCCTATAGCTCGGCCCCTCTTCATGTTCACGGCGGGGGAGCCGGAAGGCGCGGTGAAGGCATACCTGGACTGGATCCTGAGCGACGAAGGTCAGTGCATCCTCGTGGGGAAGGGCTACGCTCCGGTGCGGGCGGACCTCCCCTGCTTGGGTCCGGAGAAGCAGTAGGGGCCGTGGCCTTCCCTCTTCCGCCCTGGTGGGAAGGATGCTCTCGGTGAGCCATTACCAGGAACGGCTGGATCGGGACCTTCAAGAGATCCGCCAACGGCTGCGCTCCGTGGCCTCCCTCGTCCGCCGGCAGGTGGGGGATGCGGTGGAGGCACTCCTCAGCCATGACGACCCCAGGGCCAACTGGGTGATCCTCAAGGACCGGATGGTCAACCGGGCCACCCGAGAGCTGGATCAGCTGTGCTACCAGTTCGTGGTGCGGCACCTTCCGGTGGGCTACCACCTGAGGTTCATCTCGGCGGTCCTCAGGGTGGACGTGGCCCTGGAGCGGGTGGGCGACTATGCGGTGACCGTGTGCCGGCACGCCCGGGAGCACTCGGGCCCTCCCCCCCAGGAACTGGCCCGGGACCTGGAACTCATCTCCCAGCAGGCCCGGGCCGCCCTGGATGACGCCCTCCGGTCCTTCGAGGACCAGGATCCGGATCTGGCCCGAAAGACCCTGGGCCTGGCCTACCCCGTCGATGCCACCCACGACAAGGCCATGCAGGACCTGGTGGGGCTCGGGGAGGGGCGCAGGGTGCCGCTCAAGGACCTCTTCGGGTACCTGAAGGCTCTGTATGTGCTCCTGCGGGTAGCGGACCAGGCGGAGAACATTGCCCAAGAGACTCTTTTTGCCGTAGCCGGTGAGACCCGGAACCCCAAGATCTACCGGATCCTTTTCGTGGATCGGCGCAACGACTGCCGCAGCCTGTTGGCTGAAGCCTATGCCCGGAAGGCCTTCGCCGACTGTGGGGTGTTCACCAGTGCGGGCTGGGAGCCGGCGGAGGCGATTTCCCCCGCTGCCCGCCGATTCCTGGAGGAGCACGGACTGGTGGCCGAGGGGCTGTTCCCCAAGAAGATCCCGGACCTGGCCGCCCTGCCGAGGCATTTCCATGTCATCGTGGGCCTCGAGGCGGGGGCCCGCGCCAACCTCGGAGAAATCCCCTACAAGACCGTGTTTCTGGACTGGGAGTTGGGCCCCTGTCCCCCGGAGGAAGACCCGGCGGCTGACCGCCGGATGGAAGAGGTCTACCGGGCCATCACGGCTCGCATGAGCGAACTCATGGAGATCCTCCGGGGACCCCATGCCGCCTGAGATGGACGGGAACAGCTCCACCTACGGGTTGGAGGGGAAGGGTGCGGCGCTCCGGGGCCCGGAGGGTGCCAGCCGCAGGTATGGCCGGGATTGGGCGTGGTGGCAGGACAAGCTGGTGGCCTCGGTGGTGTTCGTGGGGGGAGTGAGCGCCATCGTCTTCGTGCTGGGCATCTTCGCCTTCGTGACCCGGGAAGGGTTGGGGTTCATCCTCCACACCATGGACGTGCGGGAGTTCTTCGGCTCCATCGCCTGGCGCCCCACCTCCCTGATCCGCCCCACCTACGGCGCCCTGGCCCTCATCGTGGGGACGGCCTTCGTCACAGGTCTGGCCATGGTGTTCTCCGTCCCCTTTTCCTTGGGAGCGGCCATCTTCATCGGTGAGTTTGCCAAGGGAAGGGTGAGGGAGACCTTGAAGATCCTGGTGGAACTCCTGGCGGCCGTCCCCTCGGTGGTCTGGGGCTTCATCGGGATGACCGTCATGAACGAGTTCCTCATCCGGACCTTCGGCGTTCCGGTGGGTCTCAACGCCATGAACGCCGGACTGATCCTGGGCCTCATGGCGGCCCCCATCATGACCACCATTGCCGAGGACGCCTTGAAAGCCGTCCCCGACGGCTACCGCGAGGCGGCTGAGGCCATGGGGGCCACCCGGTGGCAGGTGGTCTGGAGGGTGGTGTTGCCGGCGGCCAAGAACGGGCTCTTGGGAGCGGTCCTGCTGGGGGTGGGGAGGGCCTTCGGAGAAACCATGGCCGTTCTCATGGCCAGCGGTCATTCCATTCATCTGCCCACCAGTCCCTTCGATTCCGTGAGGGCCCTCACCGCCACCATCGCGGCGGAGCTGGGCGAGACGGCGGTGGGGTCGGACCATTACCGGGCCCTCTTCACCTTGGGGATCCTCCTCTTCGTGGTGACGTTCTTCATCAACCTCGCCGCGGACCTCGTGGTCCGGGGGGTTCGGGGAGGCCGGTAGGGGAATGTTCGAAGCCACCCCCCTGAACCGCCGCAACGCCCGAGTGGAGCTGGTCGTCAAACTGCTCTTCCTCCTCATGACGGTGGTGTTGGTGCTCCCGGTGCTCACCATCTTGTCCATCCTGCTGGTCAAAGGCACCCCCGCCCTGTCCTGGGAGTTTCTCACCACCATGCCCGAGAAGGGGATGACGGCGGGGGGAATCCTCCCTCCCTTGTTGGGAACGGTGTGGCTGGTGGCCGGATCGGTGGTGGCCACCGTGCCTCTGGGGGTGGCGGCGGCCATCTATCTGAGCGAGTACGCGCCGGACAACTGGTTCACCCGCATCATCAACCTGGCCATCGTGAACCTGGCGGGGGTCCCTTCCATCGTGCATGCCCTCTTCGGCTTGGGGGCCTTCGTGTTGTTCTTTGGGTTCGGGACCAGCATCCTGGCGGCCTCCCTGACCCTGGGGGTCATGAATCTCCCGGTGGTCATCGTGGCCACCCGGGAAGCCCTGCAGTCGGTTCCCCGGGCCTTCCGGGAGGCTTGCTGGAGTCTGGGGGCCACCCGGTGGCAGACCATCCGGGAGGTGGTCCTCCCCAACTCCTTCAGTGGGATCCTCACGGGGGTGATCCTTACCGTATCCCGGGCCGCGGGGGAGACGGCCCCCATCATGTTCACCGGCGCCGTGTTCTACTCTCCCTTTCTCCCCCAAGGGATCTTCGACGAGACCATGGCCATGGCCCTGCACCTGTTCGTCATCGCCACCCAGGTGCCGGGCGTGCCCGAAGCCGTGCCCTTTGCGGTGGCCCTGGTTCTCATCACCATGGTTTTGGCCATGAACGCTTTGGCCATCGCCCTCCGCGTGCATCTCCGGGGGAAGAAAAAGTGGTGAGCCCGGGCCCTTCGCATCCGGTGCCGGTGGAAGGGGCGGGGGGCCGGGGACGGACCTCGGTCCGGCCGGTCCAGGGGCCGCCGAAGCTGGAGGTCCGGGATCTGTGGCTGGGTTACGGATCCCGAACCGTCCTGCGGCAGGTCAGCCTGAGTGTCCGGGAAAACGAGATCCTGGGCATTATCGGGCCGGCGAACGGCGGGAAGACCAGCTTCCTACGGGCCCTCAACCGGATGAACGAGCTGACCCCCGGCATGTGGGTGAGGGGGCAGATTCTCCTGGATGGGGAGGACATCAGCCGCCTACCCAACGTGTACAGCCTCCGCCGGCGGATCGGTGTGGTGTTTCCCTTGCCGGTGGGCCTCCCCCTTTCCATCTACGACAATGTGGCCCTGGCCCCTCGCCTGGCCGGAATCCGCTCCAAGGCAAAGCTGGATGAGATCGTGGAGCGCTGCCTGGTGCGGGCGGCCCTCTGGGACGAGGTCAAGGACCGTCTCCACGCCCTGGGCTCCCTCCTCAGCGGGGGTCAACAGCAACGGCTGACCATTGCCCGGGCCCTCTCCCAGGATCCGGAACTCCTCCTCTTGGACGAGTTCTCCATTGCCGTGGATCCGGTGACCACCATGCGCATCGAGGACGTCCTGAAGGAACTCAAGCGCGAGATCACCATCGTCCTGGTCACGAACCTGGTCCAACAGGCCCGCCGTCTGGCCGACCGCACGGCCTTCTTTCTGAACGGAGAGGTGGTGGAGATCGGCGAGACCGAAGCCTTGTTCCAAGGAAAGGTGGAGGATCCCAGGACCCTGGAATACCTGGAGGGGAAGTTTGGATAAGCCAACCTTCGAAAGGTCGGCAGGGATCTCGGCCCCCGGGACCGAAGGGACAGGCGATCCTCCGGCCCTCTCGGCTCCCGCTGTGGAGATTCGCCAACTGAACTTCTGGTACGGTTCCTTCCAGGCCCTGTTCGACATCGATCTGGAGATTCGACGAGGGCGCATCACGTCCCTGATCGGCCCGTCCGGTTGCGGAAAGACCACCCTCCTCAGGAGCATCAACCGGATCGCCGACCGCCTGGGCTACGTAAGGACCACCGGCAGCATCCGCGTCCTGGGTCAGAACATCCTCGACCCCTCGGTGGAGCCCGTGCAGTTGCGGAAACAGGTGGGGATGGTGTTCCAGCGGCCCAATCCCCTGCCCCTTTCCATCCGGGACAACGTCCTCTTTGCCCATCGGATTCACCGGGGAAAAGAAGCGGTCGGCCGCAGCGAGGAAGACGCCATCGTGGAGGCGGCCCTCCGCAAGGTTCTCCTGTGGGATTCAGTGAAAGACCGTCTGCACCAAAAGGCCTTGGGCCTGACCCTGGAGGAGCAGCA
Source organism: Gemmatimonadota bacterium (assembly GCA_030550695.1). Taxonomy (GTDB): domain Bacteria; phylum Gemmatimonadota; class Gemmatimonadetes; order Longimicrobiales; family Gaopeijiaceae; genus JAUQOX01. The sequence continues at coordinate 12,035 of JAUQOX010000022.1, forward strand.
GAAGCTGTGCATCGCCCGGCTCCTGCCCGTGAAGCCTTCCGTAATCCTCATGGACGAACCCTGTTCGGCCCTGGATCCGGCAGGGACGGAAGCCGTGGAAGAGCTTATGTGGGAGCTCCGGGGGGAGTACACCATCCTCATCGTCACCCACAACATGGCCCAAGCCCGCCGGGCCAGCGAGGAGACGGTCTTCATGCTCATGGGGAGGGTCGTGGAACACGGGCCCACCCAGGAACTTTTCCTCACCCCCCGCCATCGGGCCACGGCCGACTACATCGAGGGACGCTACGGCTGAGCCGGGTGGGGGGCCGTGGGTTCGGGCCTCGCCGCCGCCGACAGGCACCGGGAGCTGGTCCCGGGGGCTTCCGGAACCCGGAAGGGCGAGGCGCGCTCCGGAGCCTCGGGGGGGGTGGGGGCGTTCCTCCCCCGCCCCGGCCATCCTCGGCCCCCCTACCAGTCCACGGGCCGCTTGAGCTTCAGGGGAGGATTTCCGGTGATGAGCCGGGCCCCCCTGGCTTGGAACAGCCATTGCCAGGCCCAGTTCAAGAGCACGCTCAGCCGGTTCCGGAAGCCAATGAGGTAGGCCACGTGCACCGTGGACCAGAGGAGCCAGGCGGGGAATCCGGCAAGGGTGAGGCCCCTCACCTCGGCCACGGCCCGGGCCCTTCCCACGGTGGCCATGGTCCCCTTGTCCACGTAGTGGAAGGGTCGCCGGACCGGGCTGGGCCCCCCCCGGGCCAGGGCATCCCGGATGATGCCGGCCACGAAACGCCCCATCTGGAGGGCCGCGGGGGCCACACCCGGTACCGGCCGCCCGTCCACCGGGTCCCTGAGGTGGGCCATATCGCCGATGACGAAGACCTCCGGATGTCCCGGCACGGAACAATCCGGTTCCACCAAGACCTTTCCCTGGCGATCCAGGCGAACGCCCAGGGTGGAGGCCAGGGGGGAGGCCTGAACGCCTGCGGCCCAAAGAACGTTGGCGGATGGAATCAGCTCTTTCCCCACCACCACCCCCTCCTCTTCCACGCCGGTGACCAGGGCGCCCAGGCGGACTTCCACCCCCAGTTCTTGGAGCTGCCTCGAGGCGGCCCGGGAAGCGGCTGGTCCCATGGCGGGGAGGAGGCGGTCCTGACCTTCCAGGAGAAGAACCCTGGTCGCGGTGGTATCTACCCTTCGGTAGTCCCGGGGGATGGTCCGGGCGGCGATCTCCCGGATGGCGCCGGCCAGCTCCACCCCCGTAGGCCCTCCGCCCACCACGGTGAAGGTAAGCTTGGCCCGCCGGGCCTCGGGGTCCTCCTCGAGTTCCGCTTCCTCGAAGGCCAGCAAGATCCGTCGCCGGATCTCCAGGGCATCGTCCAATGTCTTGAGGCCTGGGGCCAGGGCGGCCCACTCCGGATGACCGAAATAGCTGTGGGTGGCTCCGGCGCCCAGCACCAGGAAATCGTAGGGAACCGTGTCCCCCCCCACCCGGACAAAGCGGGCCTCGAGGTCGACCGCCGCCACCTCCCCCAGCACGACCTGCACGTTCTCCTGTCGCCGGAAGATGGACCGGATGGGATGGGCCACGTCGGCGGGGGAGAGGGCCGCGGTGGCCACCTGGTAGAGGAGGGGCTGGAAGAGGTGGTGGTTCTGCCGGTCGAAGAGGAGGATTCGACAGGGAACTCCTTGGAGGCCCCGGACCACCTGAAGGCCGCCGAATCCTCCCCCCACCACCACCACCCGGGGCAGGCCGTGGGATGCAAAGCCGTTCACGCTGGACATGCCCCTCAAGATCCCCGGCGGCCCACAGGAGTTCCCCCGCCGCCCCGCCCCACCCCCTTGCCGGGGGCCGGAAGGGGCGCCACCCTTCAGGCCATGACTACGGCTGCGTGGATCACCATGGCAGGGATCATGGCCTTTGTGTGGGGCGGGTGCTTCCTGGCCGTCCGACGGGCCTTGCGCCGGGAAGCCCGGAAGGCCCTGGAAGAGGGAACCCCTCCTGGACCGACCTCCCCGTAGGGTGTCTCCTCTCACCCCCCTTGGCCGGCCTGGGCGATGACGTCCAGGTTGGGGAGCATGACGATCTCGATGCGCCGGTTCAGGCGGCGGCCCTCGGGGGTGTCGTTGGTGGCCACCGGGTGGAATTCTCCGTAGGCAGCCCCGGAAAGGGCCTCGGGGGCCACTCCCTGCTGGACCAGGAGCTTCACCACCGACAAGGCCCGGGCGGCGGAGAGTTCCCAGTTGCTGGGGAACTGGGCGGTGGAGATGGGCACATTGTCCGTGTGGCCCTCCACCTGGAAGCGCCGGTCCTTGAATTCGGCCAAAACCTTGGCCACCTCCACCAGGGTCTGCCGGCCCTGAGTCCCCAGGTTGGCGCTCCCCGAGGCGAAGAGGATGTCCTGGGGCAGATTGATGACCATGCGGCCCCGGGCGATGGAGACGCTCAGACGCCCGGCGTCGATGAGGGAGCGGAACTTCTGGAGGACCTCCTCGTAGATGCGGTTCCTTTCCCGGACCTCCGCCTCGATGGCGGCGAGCTGTTCCAGGCGCTCCCGAAGGCGGCGGGCTTCGGCCCCCTGGGCGCTCAGGAGATCCTGGGCCCGCTGGGCCTGGAGGCGGGCCTCGGCCAGAAGCTCTTGGGTCTGGAGGAGACTCCGTCGGGTTTGGCCCAGCTCCTCGATGAGGGACTCGGATTCCCGCTGGAGGCGGTCCACCTGTTCCCGGAGGCGGGCTTCCCGCTCGTCCCGGCGGGCCATTTCCGACTGGAGCCGTTCTTCCAATTCCGCGGCCCTGGCCTGAGTCCGGCTCAACTGATCCAGGACCCGCTCGTGGGTGCTTTTCTTGACACAAGCGGCCGGGAAAAGCGCCAGGCCGGCAGTTGCCAGCAGCAGGGGAAGGGAAGGGCGCATCGAAGGTCTGGACACGGGATCCTCCCTGGAGTGGGACGGAAACTGCCCCAACACCCCGGCGGGATCTTCGGGCCGGGAAAGCCGGCGGGGAGCCGCGGGGGGCTGGCCTCCGGCCTGGCGCCGTGCCCCTGGGAGCTCCGCGCCGGGAAGCGCCGGGGCCCAACCCTCTAAGACTTTCCCCCCGGGACCCTCCTCCGCAAGGCCCTCCGCCGCTTGCCATGGCCCCCCCTTTCCGACACCTTTTCCCGGCCCTCCCGCCCGGGGATTCCCTCAGCCATTGAGTAGAACTTCCGTGCCCAAGCGCGAGGATATCCGATCCATCCTGATCCTGGGCTCCGGCCCCATCGTCATCGGTCAGGCTTGCGAGTTCGACTATTCCGGCACCCAAGCCCTTAAAGCCCTTCGGGAGGAGGGGTACCGGACGATTCTGGTGAACTCCAATCCCGCCACCATCATGACGGATCCGGAACTGGCCGACCGCACCTATATCGAGCCCCTCACCCCCGAATGGGTGGAACGGATCCTCGAGCGGGAGCGCCCCGACGCCCTGCTGCCCACCATGGGAGGGCAGACGGCTCTGAATCTCGCCATGGAGCTCCATCGCAGGGGTGTCCTGGCCCACTACGGGGTGGAGCTGATCGGAGCCAACGCCCGAAGCATCGAAATGGCCGAGAACCGGGAGGCCTTTGCCCTGGCCATGCGCCGGATCGGCCTGGCCGTTCCCCACGGGGGCTTTGCCAGGTCCCTGGACGAGGCCCTGGCCATTGTGGAGGAGGTGGGCTATCCGGCCATCATCCGTCCCTCCTTCACCCTGGGAGGCACCGGGGGGGGCATTGCCTACAACCTGGAGGAGTTCCGGAACCAGGTGAAACGGGGCCTGGAGGCTTCGCCCATTTCCGAGGTTCTCATCGACCGAAGCGTCATCGGCTGGAAGGAATTCGAGCTGGAGGTGGTGCGGGACGGGGCCGACAACGTCATCGTGGTGTGCTCCATCGAGAACTTCGATCCCATGGGGGTCCACACCGGCGATTCCATCACCGTGGCCCCGGCCCAGACCCTCTCGGACGTGGAATACCAGCAGATGCGGGACGCCGCCATCGCCATCATGCGGGAGGTCGGGGTGGAGGCAGGCGGCTGCAACATCCAGTTCGCGGTGAACCCTGCCGACGGGGAGATGTTGGTGGTGGAGATGAACCCCCGGGTTTCCCGCTCTTCCGCCCTGGCCTCCAAAGCCACCGGCTTCCCCATCGCCCGGGTGGGTGCCAAGCTGGCGGTGGGCTACCGTCTCGACGAACTCCCCAACGACATCACCCGGACCACCCCGGCGTCTTTCGAGCCGGTCCTGGATTACGTGGTGGTCAAGATCCCCCGCTTCGCCTTCGAAAAGTTCCCGGAGGCGGACCCCGTCCTGGGGGTGCAGATGAAGTCCGTGGGGGAAACCATGGCCATCGGGCGCACCTTCCGCTCGGCCTGGCAAAAGGGGTTCCGAGGGTTGGAGATCGGCCGCTCCGGTTGGGTGGTGGGGAGGGACCTGCGGGAAGACGGCTTGGAGGCGGCCGATCCCGAAAGCCTGTTGGCCGCCCTCCGGCGACCTACCCCGGAGCGCCCGTTCCAGCTGAAACGGGCTTTGGAGGCTGGACTCTCCCTGGAGGACCTCCACGAAGCCACCGGCATCGACCCCTGGTTCCTCGATCAGCTCCGCCGGATCGTGGAAACGGAGGGCTGGTATCGGACCCTGCCGGAGGTGACCCCCCAGGCGCTCCGCCACATGAAACGGGAGGGGTTCAGCGACCGTCAGCTGGCGGACCTCCGGGGGGAGGGCGAGGAAGAGGTGCGGGACCGTCGCCGGCGCTGGGGGATTCGTGCCACCTACAACGTGGTGGACACCTGTGCCGGCGAGTTCCCGGCCGCCACCCCTTACTTCTATTCCTCCTACGAAGACGAAAACGAGGCCCAACCCCTGGAGGGCCCCAAGGTGGTGATCTTGGGAAGCGGACCCAACCGCATCGGCCAAGGGATCGAGTTCGACTACTGCTGTGTGCAAGCGGTGCGGGGGCTTCAGGAGGCGGGGTTCCGAACCATCATGGTGAATTCCAACCCCGAGACCGTTTCCACGGACTTCGATGTGGCCGACCGCCTCTACTTCGAACCCCTCACCGTGGAAGACGTCTTGGAGATCATCCACCTGGAACAACCCCTGGGGGTGATTGTCCAGTTGGGAGGGCAGACCCCCCTGAAGCTGGCCCGCCCCTTGGCGGAGGCGGGGGTGCCCATCCTCGGCACCTCGGTGGAGGCCATCGACCGGGCAGAGGACCGGGAGCGGTTTGCTGAGGTGTGCCGTCGGGTGGGGGCCACCATACCCGCCCATGGGGTGGCCGCCACGGTGGCGGCGGCCCGGGAGGTGGCGGGCCGGATCGGCTATCCGGTGCTGGTGCGGCCCTCCTACGTGCTGGGAGGGCGGGCCATGCGGATCGTTTACGACGAGCAGGGGCTGGAGGAGTACTTCCACGAGGCGGTGCGGGCTTCGCCCGACCATCCCGTCCTCATCGACCGGTTCGTGGAAGACGCCTTCGAGGCGGACGTGGATGCTCTGAGCGACGGCCGGGAGGTTGTCATCGGGGGAATCATGCAGCACATCGAGGATGCCGGGGTGCACTCGGGGGACTCGGCCTGTGTGCTGCCGCCCTACCTCCTCACCGCCACGGAGATGGACGCCATGCGGGCCCTGACCCGGCAGTTTGCCCTGGAGTTGGGGGTGGTGGGGCTCCTCAACGTGCAGTTCGCCATCCGCGACGGGGTCATCTACGTGCTGGAGGTGAACCCCCGGGCTTCCCGGACTGTGCCCTTTGTGGGGAAGGCCACCGGTGTGCCCCTGGCCCGCCTGGCGGCCCGGGTCATGGCGGGGGAATCGGTGGACAGGCTGGGAATCCCCCGGGACCCCCGGGTGCCGGGGGTGGCGGTGAAGGAGGCGGTATTCCCCTTCAATCGTTTCGAAGTGGACGTTCTCCTGGGCCCCGAGATGCGATCCACCGGCGAGGTGATGGGCATCGACGAATCCTTCGGGATGGCCTTCGCCAAGGCGTCGGCGGCGGCGGGGAACGCTCTTCCCGAAGGGGGCGGAACCCTGGTGGTGAGCGTGAACGACCGGGACAAGCCTACGGTGACCCCCATCGTGCGCCGCTTCTACGATCTGGGTTTCACCATCCTGGCCACCCGGGGTACCCACGAGCACCTGACCCGTTTGGGGATCCCGGCCCAGCGGATTTTCAAAGTGGGCGAAGGCCGGCCGGACATCGTGGACCGGATCGTGTCGGGCGAGGTCCAGCTCCTCATCAACACCCCCCTGGGGAAGAAGTCGCAGTACGACGACTACGCCATGCGGCGGGCTGCCATCACCTACCGGGTCCCTTATCTCACCACCATGTCGGCGGCCAGCGCGGCCTGCGACGCCATCATCGCCCTGCGGAGCCGGGCCCATCAGGTACGCAGCCTCCAGGAACGCCTGGCAGGAGTTGCCTTGCCATGACCGGGTCGGGCTTTTCCACCGCCTTCGTCCTCCACCCGGCCTCGGCGCTCCACGACCCGGGTTGGGGTCACCCCGAGCACCAGGGACGCCTCCGGGCTCTGGCAGGGGCCGTGGCCGCCGACATGCTGGCGCTCCACGGGCGGGTGGCCCAGATCGAAGCCAGGTCGGCCACCGAGGAGGAGCTGCTCCGCGTCCACACGCCCGAGCATCTGGATCAGCTGAGGCGCCTGGCGGATCGGGCCATGGAGGAGGAGCGGTCCATCCCCTGGGATTCGGATACCTTGGTGTCGGCCGCCTCTTGGGACGCCGCGGTGGGAAGCGCCGGGGCGGTCCTCTCTGCGGTGGAGGCGATCATCCAAGGGCACGTGCGGAACGCCTTCGTGGCCACCCGCCCGCCGGGCCACCACGCCCGGGCTCACCGGGCCATGGGCTTCTGCCTGGTGAACCATGCGGCGGTGGCGGCCCGCTTCGTCCAGGACCGGGGTTGGGGAAAGCGGGTACTCATCCTGGACTGGGATGTGCATCACGGGAACGGTACCCAGGAGATCTTCTACGACGATCCCGACGTGTTCTACCTCTCCCTCCACCAGTTCCCCCACTACCCGGGGACGGGTTCGGCGGGGGAACGGGGGCGAGGTCCCGGAGAGGGATTCACCCGGAACATCCCCCTTCGGCCCGGCACTCCCAGGGAGGTCTACCGGGAGAGTTTCTTTCGGGCCCTGGAGGAGGTGCGGGAAGGCTTCCGGCCGGACTTCGTGTTCGTTTCGTCGGGCTTTGACGTCCTTGCCGGGGACCCCCTCGGGGATCAGCAGGTGGAACCCCAGGACCTGTACGAGTTTACCCGGGGGGTGACGGCATGGGCGGAGGAGGTGTGCGGGGGGCGGGTGGTGGTTCTCCTGGAAGGAGGGTACGTACCTCGGCGGGTGGGGGAGGGAGCGGTGGCGGTGATCCGGGCCCTGGCCGGGCTGGAGGCGCCGGAGTGGGATGCCTCTCCCCGTCAGGGCTGACCGCCGGAGACCACTCCGGCCGGCCCCCGAGGGTTTGCTCACGGAGGAGCCGAGATGGTCAGGAACAGGACACGGGATCTGGGCGGGTCACCGAGCCCTCGGCCCCAGGGCCGGTACGTCCAGGGGGTAGGGCAGAGGCTGGGCGCCTTTCTCCTGCTGGCGGTTTTCTTGTCGGTGGGGGGTGCCGACCTTGTCGGGGCGATCCACGCCCAGGAGCGCCCCCGGTTGGACGAGCCGGTGCAACCCCATCCGGAGGGGAACCGGGCCATCTCCCAGCTTCTTTCCCCCTTCTGCCCCGGGCTGATGCTGGAAGTCTGCCCGTCCCCCCAAGCCAAGCTCCTGCGGGATACCATCCAGCGCATGGCCCACCAGGGGCTGACGTCGGACAGTCTGGTGGCATGGATGCTGGCCACCTATGGGGAACAATACCGGGCCGTACCCCAGGCCAAGGGTAGCGGTCTCTGGGCCTGGATCATGCCGCCCCTCCTTTTGGTTTCGGGGGTGGCCTTGTTGGTGCTCGTCCTCCGGCGGTTCCGGGAAAGGGCCCTTCGGGGAGCCGGGGAGGGAACCGGCCGGGACGCCTCCCTCTCGCCGGACGAGGAGCGGGAGCTGCAGGAGGCCCTGGAGCAACTCAAGATTTCGGAGGAACGACCCTTCTGACCCGCTCCTGACCGACCTCCTCGAAGGGAGGGATGGAGCGGGCGAGCTTCCCCGGACCGCCGGGGGGTGACGCCCCGTCGGAAGGCCCCAAGCCCCAGGGTCGGAACCCTCCACCGCCACAGG
>JAUQOX010000211.1 GCA_030550695.1 Gemmatimonadota bacterium
GGGGAGCGCTGCTCCTGGCCGCCTTGGCGGTAGGGCGAGCGGTGTGGGAAGGACGGGAGCCGGCGGGGGATCCCTTGGGGCAGGCCCCGGACCTTGGCGGCGAACTCCTGGAGCGGAGCCGGCAAGCCCGTGCCATTTCCGCCGACCGCCGAAGGCCCTTGGCCCCTGGCGACCGACTGGACCCCAACCGGGCGGATGAGGCCGCCCTGGAACGTTTGCCCGGGGTGGGGCCTGCCGTGGCCCGCGCCATCGTGGAGCATCGGCAAGCGCGGGGGGGGTACGCCCGCCCCGAGGATCTCCTGGGGGTCCGGGGGATCGGGCCCGCCACCCTGGAACGGATCCGGCCCTTTCTGGACTTCGGGGCGGGGGTGCCGCCGGAGCTCCGGAGACCTGCCGGCCCGCCGGCGGGTGGAGGGGGGAGCTCCTTTCGATTCGGTACCTCCCCCCGCCCCCCGGGCGCGGGGCCGGGGGCGGAGGGGGCGCCGGGTGACGGGAGCGTGGCCGAGGGGCGAGGGCCGGCCGGCTTCCGTTCTCCTGCCCCCCTGGACGTGAACCGGGCCACGGAAGAAGAGCTCAGGGCGCTGCCGGGGATCGGCCCGGCCCTGGCCGCGAGAATCGTGGAAAGCCGCACCCGGCAAGGGCCCTTTCGAACTCCCGAGGATCTTCTCCGAGTCAAGGGGATCGGGCCCGCCACCCTGGAACGGATCCGGCCGTGGATCGTGGTCCGCTGAAGAGACGCTGAGTTGACCTCCCTGGGGAAAGCCCGTATGTTGCCCCTTAGAAACGGATGTTTGGGCAAAGGATCCCGTCGATTCTTGAGTTTCCTTCTTCGGTTTCTCTATTCTTCAGAGGTAAGGCCGGGGCACCGGACGTAGCCTTTGTCGGACACCCTCCGCCCATTTCCCGCCTGGAGGGCAGGGCGGTGGGGGTTTCCTTTCCGGCTCATGGGGGACAAGGCCTCCCTGGCAAGGCCTGGGGTGCCGGGCTCGCCCCGGCCGGCTCGATCGGGAAAGACGGGTGATCATGGCAACCAACGTGGCTCAGGATCGTCTCGGGGAGCTTTTCGTTCGGGAGGGGCTGATCACCGAAGCCCAGCTTCAGGAGGCCCTTCGAGAAGCCAAAGCCAGCAAGACCCGGATCGGCTACGCCTTGGTGAAACTCGGTTTCGTGGCCGAAGACGAGCTGACCCGGGCCTTGGCCAAACAGTTCCGGGTCCCGGCCGTGGACCTGAGCAAGGTCAAGATCGAGGAGAAGATCCTCAAGCTCATCCCGGAAGACGTGGCCCTGAAACACCGGGTCCTCCCCTTGAGGAAGCTCGGGCGGACCCTCACGGTGGCCATGGCCAACCCCACGGACATGGGGGCCATCGACAACCTGAAGTTCATCACCCGCTGCGAGATCGAGCCCGTCATCGTAGGGGAGTACACCCTCCAGAAGTATCTGGAGGAGTACTACGGGATGGGGGAGACGAGCCTCAAGGAGGTCCTCGGAGACCTCCTGGACGAAGAAGTGGAGGTCCTCGAGGACCGGGAAGAGGATGTGTCCGTGGCCGCCCTGGAGGCGGCGGTGGAAGACGCCCCGGTGGTGAAGTTCATCAACGGACTCCTCACCGACGCCGTCCTCAAAGGGGCCAGCGATATCCACATCGAGCCCTACGAAAAGGAGATCCGTATCCGGTATCGGATCGACGGGGCCCTCAGGGAGGTCATGAAACCGCCGCTCAAGATGAAGGCGGCGCTCACGTCCCGGATCAAGATTCTCGCCGACCTCAACATCGCCGAACGCCGTGTGCCCCAGGACGGGCGCATCAAGCTGAAGATGAAGAACAAGGTGGTGGACTTCCGGGTCTCCACCCTTCCGGTGATCTTCGGTGAAAAGATCGTGCTCCGGATCCTGGACAAGGGGAACCTCACCTTCGATCTGTCGCAATTCGGATTCGAGCCGAAGGCCGAAAAGGATTTCATGGCGGCCATCGCCAACCCCTACGGCATGGTGTTGGTGACGGGCCCCACCGGGTCGGGGAAGACCACCACGCTCTATTCCGCCCTCTCCAAGGTGAACACCGAAGAGGTGAACATCATGACGGCGGAAGACCCCGTGGAGTACAACCTCCACGGGATCAACCAGGTGCAGGTCCGGAACGAGATCGGCATGACCTTCGCCGCGGCCCTGAAGGCCTTCCTCCGGCAGGATCCCAACATCATCATGGTGGGGGAGATCCGGGACATCGAAACCGGCAGCATTGCCATCAAGGCCGCCCTCACGGGCCACCTTGTCCTTTCCACCCTTCACACCAACGACGCCCCCTCCACGGTGACCCGCCTCATCGACATGGGGCTGGAGCCCTTCAACGTGGCGGCGGCCCTCAACCTGGTCACGGCCCAGCGGCTCGTGCGGCGGATCTGCAAGAACTGCAAGGTGGACTGGACCGACCGTTACACCGACGAAGAGCTCCAGATGGCCAAGCTCCCCCCCGGCTGGCTGGATCAGCACCGCCTTTACAAGGGGGAAGGGTGCGACCAGTGCAACGGGACCGGCTACAAAGGACGCCAGGGGCTCTACGAGGTGATGGCCATGAGCTCCCGCCTCCGGAAGCTCATCATGCAGAGTGCAGGGACCGACGAACTGCGGGAGGCAGCCATCGAGGAGGGGATGCTTACCCTCCGCATGGACGGCCTGAAGAAGATCGAGCGGGGAATCACCACCCTGGAAGAGGTCATGAAGGAGACGGCCGCGGGCGCGTGACGAAACGGGCGCAAGGCCCCGACGAACGGAAGACGAATCTCGCTTATGGAACTGCGCACTCCCCCCAAGACCCCTCCTCAGCCCCCGTCGGAACTGAGCCTACGTGTCCTCCTCCAGGAAATGATCCAGAAGGGCGCCTCGGACCTCCACATCACGGTGGGGGAACGCCCGAAGCTCCGGGTGGACGGAGATCTGGTGAATTCTCAGGTGAACCATGTGTTGACCCCCCGGGACACCCTCCAGTTGGCCTATTCGATCCTTACCGAGAACCAGAAGAAGCGCTTCGAGACCGAAGACGAGCTGGATTTCTCCTTCGGGGTGCAAAACCTGTCCCGCTTCCGGGGGAACGTCTACAAGCAACGGGGCTGCGTGGCCATGGCCATTCGGCAGATCCCCTATGAGATCGTCTCCATCGAGAAGCTGGGCCTGCCGCCTATCCTCAACAAGCTGGCAGAACGCCCCCGGGGGTTGGTCCTGGTGACGGGGCCGACGGGATCGGGGAAGTCCACCACCCTGGCGGCCATGGTGGACAAGATCAACCGGGAACGGCGGGGACACATCATCACCATCGAAGACCCCATCGAGTTCATCCACCGGCACCAGAACTGCATCGTGAACCAGCGGGAGGTAGGGGCCGACACCCGGAGCTTTGCCGCGGCGCTCAAGTACGCTCTCCGGCAGGACCCCGACGTGATCCTCATCGGGGAGATGCGGGACCTGGAGACCATTTCCGCGGCCCTGACCATCGCCGAGACCGGCCACCTGGTCCTGGCCACCCTCCACACCAACTCCGCGGCCGAATCCATCAACCGCATCATCGATGCCTTCCCCTCGCACCAGCAGGGGCAGATCCGGGCCCAGTTGGCTTTCGTGCTGGAAGGGGTGGTCACCCAGACGCTCCTTCCCAGGGCCAAGGGGAGGGGGCGGGTGGTGGCGGCGGAGGTGATGATCTGCACCCCGGCCATCCGCTCGGTGATCCGGGACGACAAGATCCACCAGATCTACTCCCTCATGCAGGCAGGGAAGAAGCACGGGATGCAGACCTTGAACGATGCCTTGGCCAGCTTGGTCATGAGGGGCGAGGTGACGGTGGAGGAGGCGGTGAAGCGCTCTTCGGATCCCAACGAGCTGCTCCGGGCGGTGGGAGAGCCGGTGCCTACGGACTAAAGGGGCGGAGGCCCAATGCCCAAATTCGTCTACAGCGCCCGCCCGGCCACCGGCGGGGACATCCAGCGGGGAGAGCTGGAGGTCAAGAGCAAGGAAGAGGTCCTGGCCTACCTGCATCGGCAGAAGCTGATCCCCGTTTCGGTGCGCCAGAAGGATGCGGGGATCACCATCCAGTTCGGCTCGGGGGTCTCCACCCGGGACATCGTCATCTTCACCCGCCAGTTCGCCACGATGATCAATTCAGGGCTCCCCCTGGTGCAGAGCCTCGACATCCTGGCCGAGCAGACGGAGAACCAGGCCCTCCGGAAAGTGATCCAGGAGGTCCTCTACGACGTGGAGTCGGGGAACACGCTGGCCGACGCCCTGGGCAAGCACCCCAAGGTGTTCACCGAGCTCTACGTGAACATGGTGGCGGCAGGCGAGGCGGGGGGTATTCTGGATACCATCCTCCTCCGGCTGGCCACCTTCCTGGAAAAGAACGACGCCCTGGTCCGCAAGATCAAAGGGGCCATGATCTACCCGGCGGTGATCTTCACGGTGGCCATCCTGGCCGTGGTGGTCCTGCTGGTCTTCGTGATCCCGACCTTCCAGAACATGTTCGAGTCGGCGGGGATCCCCCTGCCGCTCCCCACCCAACTGGTCATCAACCTGTCCCGCTTCCTCCAGGGGTATTGGTGGGCCCTGGGGGCCGGGGTGGTGGGGTTGGTTTTCCTGATCCGGCAAACCTATCAGACCCCGGCCGGGCGGTTGGCCATCGACAAGGTCCTCCTCAACCTCCCCATTTTGGGAGACCTCCAGCGCAAAGCCGCCGTGGCCCGCTTCACCCGCACCCTGGGCACGCTGGTTTCTTCAGGGGTTTCCATCCTGGACGGGCTGGAGATCACGGCGAAAACCGCCGGCAACCGGGTCATCCACGACGCCGTCATGGGGTCCCGGGCTTCCATCGCCGGGGGGGAGACCATCTCCGGTCCCCTCAAGGAATCGGGGGTGTTCCCCCCCATGGTGGTGCAGATGATCAACGTGGGGGAGCAGACGGGGGGCCTGGACGAGATGCTCACCAAGATCGCCGACTTCTACGACGAGGAGGTGGACGCGGCGGTGGAGGCCCTCTTGGCCGCCATGGAGCCCATCATGATCGTGGTGCTGGGGGTGGTGGTGGGGGGGATGATCGTGTCCATGTACCTGCCCATCTTCGACATGATCAACGCCGTCCAGGGGTAGGGAGTTCCGGATCCGGCGGAGGCC
>JAUQOX010000212.1 GCA_030550695.1 Gemmatimonadota bacterium
GGACCCTTGCCGGCGGATTCCTCCGGTCCCGGGTCCTATGGACCCTCTTCTTGCCGGCGGCCCTCGCCTGCTCCCATCCCACCTCCAGCCAGGCCCAGTCGGCGGAGGTGCACACGTCTCGACACCACAGCTTCCGGCTGGTCCCCGTGGCCAAGGGGCTCCAACACCCCTGGGGAATCGCTTTCCTGCCGGGGGGAGATCTCCTGGTCACGGAAAGACCGGGGCGCTTGCGGCTGGTGCGGCGGGGGGGGGTGGTGGATCCGAACCCGGTGGAAGGGGTTCCCCCCGTGAAGGTTCTGGGGCAGGGGGGCCTCCTGGATGTGGCCCTTCATCCTCGGTTCGCCTCCAACCGGTTCGTCTACCTCTGCTATTCCAAGCCCAGCCCCGACGGTTCCCAGAACACCACCGCCGTGGTCCGGGGAACCCTCGAGGGGTCCAGACTTGTGGGCGTCCAGGAGATTTTCGAAGCCCGGGCATGGCACACCCGGGGCCTTCACTTCGGTTGCCGTATGGCCTTCGACGCCCAGGGTCACCTCTTCCTTACCGTGGGGGACCGGGGTGTGTATCCCAATCCGGCCACCCTGGAATCCCACCCCGCCCAGAGCCTGGAGAACCACCAAGGGAAGGTGATCCGCCTCTTCGACGACGGGCGGGTTCCTCCGGACAACCCCTTTGTGGGGCGAGCTGGCGCCCTGCCGGAAATCTGGAGTTACGGGCATCGGAACCCCCAGGGGTTGGTGGTGCACCCTGAAACCAACGAGGTTTGGCTGAACGAGCACGGACCTCAAGGGGGAGACGAGCTGAACCGGGCCCTTGCCGGCAGGAATTACGGGTGGCCGGTGGTGGGGTACGGGGTCCAGTACGGGGGATCCGTCATCCACGCCAGTACCAGTCGGCCGGGGATGGAGGAGCCGGTGCACTACTGGGTTCCTTCCATCGCCACCTCGGGTCTCCTCTACTACACGGGCGACGCCTTCCCCCGCTGGAAAGGGAGCTTTTTCAATGGGGGGTTGGCCGGGGAGGTCCTGGCCCGAGTGGTGGTCCGGGAGGGTAAGGTGGTGGAGACGGAGGACCTTTTGAAGAATCGGGTGGGCCGGATCCGGGACGTGCGGCAAGGACCGGACGGGTTCATCTACCTGGCCATCGACGATCCCGACGGAGAACCCTTCTCCGTCGTTCGGCTGGAGCCGGCGGGAAACTGAAGGGGAACGGCGGCCCCCCCTCCGGCTGGAGTCGGCTACCGCGGCCCCAGGAGCTCCCGAATGCGGCGCCGAAGGGCCTCGGCCATCCCCCGGCGCTCCAGATCATCCCAGATCATCCGGACGGTCTCCCGGTCCACCAGCCCCCGAGGGGACCCGAGGTAGGCATTCGAGAGACCCCGGTCCTCCCGGTAACGGTCCACGGCCTGGATGATCTCCTCGTCGAAGAAATAGGCGGTGTGATCCAGGCGCGGCTCCCCCCCGCCGGGCCGGAAATAACCCAGGGCGTGGAGGAGGAGCTTCAGCTGGAACACGTCGGCCCCGTGGAACTGCTGAAGGGTCCGAAATCCCAGGGTCTCCGTGACGGACTCGTACATGCGCCGAAGTTCCACAATGGGCTCTTCGTGCTCACAGACGTCCAGGTCCAGAACCAGGCCCCTGGGGAGGGTGGAGCGACCGGGCCGGGGGTCTGCCACCTGCAATGCGGCGGAATGGGCTAGGCCCCGCCGGGCGTCGCCCCCGGCGTCTTGGCCGGCTTCCAGGGCCAGCAGGAGCCGTTCCGCAAGGCTTCGTCCGCTTTCACGGGTGGCCTCGAAACTTCGGGCCATGGCCCGAAGCACTTCTCCGCTCACCAGGAGGTTTCCCTGCACCACGTACCCCCGGCCGGAGCGGTGCCCTGCGGTGGCCAGATTGTTCTTGCCGGTGTGCTGGGCGGAGCGTCCGTCGGCGGCCAGAACCGCGATCTGGCGATCCTCCGAGCGAGGGTCCGAGGCCAGCCTCTCCGCCAGGGCTTCGGAAGGGGATTTGCCCTCCTGGAGAAGGCGGAAGATCTCCTCGGCGAACTCCACCCGGGCAGCGGCCTGGGTCACCACAGCTCCCACGCCGGCCCACACGTGGGGGACCACCGTACCCACACAGGGCACCCGGGAGCTCACCGCAACCCCGATCTCTCCGGTTTCCGGGTCCAGGCCCGCAATGCTGAAGGTGGTGTAGACCGGTTCCCCGGGAGCAGGGCTTGAGCCGGGTCCGGAGAACCCCTCTCCCAGGGGGGTAAGGGACGCCCCGCGGGAGGTGGGACGGGAAAAAAGCCGAAGCCCCCCCCACCCCGCAAGGAAAAGGAACCCCAGGAGCACCCCCACCGCCGCCCCACGCCCCAACCCGCGCCGCGCCAAGGATCGCCCCGGCATGCGCCCCGTGGGGCGACCGAACTCATCACCGCCTGGCCAGTGACCTGCCCTCGAGAGGGGAGAAGCCGAAACAGGCCGCCCCTCTTCCCTCTGCGGCTGCGTATCCGTTTTCGACATGCTCTATTCGCTACCGGGGAAGTCCCCCCGGACCCCCCGGCCCTACATCCGTCCGTACGACGTTCCAACGGTCCGCCCTTGGACCTACGCGGTTGTCCCCGCGTTCTTACCATAGACACCCGGCTGGGGGGCCTTTGCTGGAGCCCCCTCGCCGGCGCCGGGTCGTGGCTCCACGGCGTGGGAAGCCCACCGCCACCCCCGGACCCGCCTAGAGGCCGTCTTCGGCGGCCTGGGAGAGGCCCCGGTCCGGCGGCCCGGCGGCCGAAGAGTCCGGCCCCGAGGGGCCGACTCCACGGGCGGCCTCTGCCTCGGGTCCGGCAGGTCGAGGGCACCTCTCGGCCGAGTCTGGCCCGGGTGGTGACCTCTCCCCCCGGTCCAGCGGGTCGAGGGGGGCCGGAGAAGGCTGCCGGAGGGACCTAGGGTACCCTCCCCGAGACCACCGCCTCGGTTTCCACCAGCCTTACCCCCCGCCCCCGCCAGCTTTCCAGGAGTTCTTCGGCCCGCCGGGGATCGATGGGTTTCATAGCGTCCACCACGGCGTGAATCCGAACCTGGGGAAACCTCTCCAAAAGCCCCTCGATGGCAAAACGGTTGCACACGTCCAGGGCCACGCCGTAAAGGATTACGTTCTCGGGGGCCAGTTCCTCCACCAAGGGGGCCACGTTGGGATTGCTGAACACGTCGAACCGGTGCTTATGGACCAGGATGTCGCCCCGATGGCGGCGGACCCGCTCCCTCACCCCTTCGGGGTTGAAGGGCTCAGGCTCCACCAGCAGGGGATCCCGAAGGGCCGTTTCCGGAATCTTGGCTTGCCCCGGACTTCCCCGAAGGCAATGGGGAGGAAAGGTCTCTCGAAAATCAGGGGTGTCGGAGAGTTCCGGATGGGTAGGGACATGGTCGTCGGCGCTGGCGAGAATGCGGATACCGCGCTGGTGCGCGTATCCGGTGAGCCGCTTCAGGTTCGGGATGATGTCCCGGGCTCCCGGAACGTAGAGTTTCCCCTCCGGGAGCATAAAGTCCACCTGGGTATCCACATCCCAGAACAGCAGGCCGGCCATGGACAGCACCTCCTCATTCCACCTTTTCCAGTCGGGGATTGGGCCGGTACCAACGTCCGGCCTTGGCCAAAGGACGTCCGTCCACCATGACGACGTCCGCGGTGAAGTCGAAGTTCCCCCGGAACAGGGAAGAACCCACGCCGTAGGCATCCACCGGCACGCCCTGCTCCTCGAACTCGCGGATCTTCTCGACGGTGAACCCTCCTGAGGCCACGATCTTCACATGGTGGAACCCCTCCCGATCCAGGGCGTTCCGGACGTTCCACACCAGCCGGGGGTTGACGCCCGTGGGCTTGAAGTCTCCCATCTGGGGGAGGATGGAACGGTCCACGAGGGTTTCGGAGGTGTCCAGACGTACGCCGTACAGACGCTCCCCCAAGGCGCGAGCCACCTTCAGGGAGGTTCCCACACAGTCGTTCTCGAAATCCACCAGAACGATGAGCCGCACGTCTTCGGGCATATATCGGGCGAACTTCTGTGCCGCCAGAACCGTATCGCCGCCGTAACAGCAGATGATGGAGTGGGGCACCGTGCCGATCCCTTTGCTTCCCCACCAAGAGGCCTGGGCGTCGGTCGAGACCCCGATGGCTCCGGCGATATGGGCCGCATAGCCGTCTCCCGTTTGCACCAGCCAATGATCGTACCGGGCCGGGAAGAACATGACCTCCTTGGGGCGGGCGGCTTCCACCACCCAGCGAGTGTTGGTCCCCACCTTGGTGCGGCGGGCCAGAACGCCCAGATAGAGGGTTTCCAGCACGGCAAAGGCGTCGTAGGGTCCCTCGATGGTCATGACGGTTTCCCAGGGGTGGATCTCGTCACCGTCGTAGAGGGCATGGACCTCGAGATCCTCCCAGCTCTGGGAGCAGAGCTTCAGGATGGCGATGGCTTCGTCGACTCCCCCCAGAAAGGCGTGGCGTTTCCCGAAAACCTGCATGAGCACCCTCGGGCGGTGCCTATCCGCAACCAGCACCTCCCGCGCCCGCACGAAGTATTTGTCCGAATAGTAGCCCTCCCGCATCTTTTCCACGGGGAGCTGGAAGATGGACGGGTCGAGGCGCTTACGTTTCTGGGTCACCGGACGTTCCTGGGGTGAGGGGTGACAAGGCAAGGGGTGGGAGACAGGGGTGGTCCCCGTTCCTGCGGCCGAGGCACCGGCCCGGGCCCGGCGATGACTCGGGAAGGGGCAGGGCCTGGGTATCCTTGGTGGATTCCTGAAAGACGTATATTAGAAGGCTGGATCCCGTCAAGCTCCCGGCCCGTAGGGGGGATGAGCCTCCCCGGTTCGGGCCTGTGGCCGGGGAATGAGACCGACCTGGGAGGCCTCTTCGGGAAGCGGGCCTTCGAGCCGGAGGGGTTAGGACGAATATGCCCATCTACGAATACCTGTGCCCTGCGTGCAACCGCATTTTCAGTTTCTTGGTTCGGAGCCTTGGGGAGAAGAAGGAGCCCACCTGTCCCCGCTGTGGCGGAACCCAAATGGAGCGGCAAATCTCCCGGTTTGCCGTGACCGGGACGGCCCGGAAGTCCAAGCCGGAAGGTGGAGGCGGCAAGAGGGGAGGAGAAACCGGGGCGGGGGATT
>JAUQOX010000213.1 GCA_030550695.1 Gemmatimonadota bacterium
TTGGAGGGGGAAGGACGGGTACCGGAAGGAGAGTGGTGGTGGGTGCCTTGATGACGGACTGAACCGGGAGGAAACCATGAAACGCGGGTACTGGGCCCTCTTGCCCCTCTTGCCGTGGATCTTGTGGGGATGCGACAAGGGGATGGCCTATGGGGATCCCAACGTGGTCATCGTTGCCGCACCGCCGGAGTGGTGGCCGGAGCTGAAGGACTCCGTGTTCGCTGCCCTGGCACCCGATGTGTACACCCTCCGGGCGGAGCGGATGTTTCGCCTGAACTACGACGATCCCACCCACCCCGACTGGGGTTTGAAAAGACGTTTCCGGGAAGAGGTTCTCATCGGAGGGGCAGGTCATTTGTGGATCCAGGAAGCGCTGGCGGCGCGCAAAGAGCCCGCCACCGAGCCGCTTCCGGCTTTGTATGAGGTGAAGGACGTCTGGGCCCGGAACCAGGTGGTAACTTTGATCGTGGTGGACACCCTCCGGCCCGTTGCCCCTCAAGTGTTCGGGCTCATCGGCGAAGTTCAGCGGAGGTTGGAGGCCCGCTACCGGGAGGGAGTCCGGACCCGCATGTTCGCCAGCGGAAAGAACGAGGAGCTGGCCGACTCCCTGTGGCGGGTGGCGGGTTTCTCCCTGCTGGTGCCCAAGGTGTACCGGTGGGGTGTCACCCTGGACTCGCTCTACTGGTTCCGGAACGACAACCCTACCCCCGCCGAACTCATCCGCCAGTTCGCCGTCACTTGGCGGACACCCATCCCCTCCGACCTGGGTGTGGACTCCCTCCTGGCCTGGAAGGAACACCTGTCCCAGGTGGCCTACACCTACCCCCAGGTGGTGGAGCGCGAAACCGTTCGAACCCGAAGCCTCCGCCTGGGGGATTGGCCGGTCTTCGAGGTCCGGGGAACGTGGACGAACCCCCCCGACAGCCAGTGGCCTGCCGCGGGGCCCTTCTTCCTCTGGACGGTGACCTGTCCCGCCCAGGATCGCCTTTACCTCATCGACGCCTGGCTCTACGCCCCGGGCAAGGACAAATGGGAGTACGTGCTCCAGATCGAGACCATTTTGGAATCGTTCCGTTGTGGAGGGTGAGGCACCTTGTCGTTCGTCCATCTTCACACCCACTCCGAGTACTCCCTCCTGGACGGGGCCAACCGGATCGAAGCGTTGGTGAAGCGGGCCAAAGAGTTCGAAATGCCCGCCCTGGCCTTGACGGATCACGGGTGCCTTTTCGGGGCCTGGACGTTCCAAAAGGCGGCCCGCGCTGAAGGAATCAAACCCATCCTGGGGATGGAGGCCTACGTGGCCCCAGGATCGCGGAAGGAGCGCGCCCGCGCCGGCCAGGGAGAAAAGGCCTATTACCACCTGGTTTTGTTGGCCCGGGACGAGGTGGGATACCGGAATCTGGTGAAGCTCTCCTCCATCGGGTACCTCGAGGGCTTCTATATCCGCCCGCGGATTGACCGGGAGGTGTTGGCCCGCCATTCCGAAGGCCTCATCGTCACGTCGGCGTGTATGGCCGGGGAAGTGGCCCGACATCTCTTGGCCGGCAACTGGGAAGGGGCCCTGAAGGCCGCCGAATGGTATGCCAATACTTTTCCGGACCGTTACTACCTGGAAGTCCAGGCTCATGAGACCCCCGGCCAGAAGGACCTCAACGCTGCCGTTTTTCGCCTGGCTCAGGAGCTGGGGCTTCCGGTAGTGGCCACCAATGATGCGCATTTCCTGCGTCGGGAGGATCACCGGGCTCATGACGTGTTGTTGTGCATCGGTTTGGGCAAGGACCTCTCTGACCCGAGCCGCATGCGTTACGATGAGGGCCTCTATTTCAAGTCCCCCCAAGAGATCGCCGCCTTCTTCCCCGAACACCCCGAAGTCCTCCACAATACGCTGCGTATCGCCGAAGAGGTGGATCTCGAACTGAAGCGGAAGGTCCACCTTCCCCGCTTTCCCGTGCCGTCCCAGTTTCCGGGACCCGACGAGTATCTGGTGGAGCTGGCCCATCAGGGGGCTCGGCGCCGGTACGGAGAGCCTCTTCCCCCCCACGTCAAGGAGCGGTTGGACTACGAGCTGGAGGTCATCACCCAGACGGGCTACGCCGGCTATTTCCTCATCGTATGGGATTTCATCGACTGGGCCCGCCGCCAGGGCATCCCCGTGGGTCCCGGCCGGGGGTCGGCGGCAGGTTCGCTGGTAGCCTACGCTCTCGGCATCACGAACATCGACCCTCTGGCCTTCGACCTCCTCTTCGAGCGATTCCTGAACCCCGAACGGGTGTCCATGCCGGACATCGACATCGACTTCTGCTTCGAACGGAGGGGTGAAGTCATCGAGTACGTCCGCCAGAAGTACGGCCGCGAGGCTGTCGGGCACATCATCACCTTCGGGACCATGAAGAGCCGCGCCGTGATCCGGGACGTAGGGAGGACCCTAGGATTCGAGCCCAGCGAAACCGACCGTATCGCCAAGCTCATCCCCAACGCCCCCGGCGTCTCCCTCACGGTCAAGGAGGCGGTGGAACGGATCCCCGAGGTGGCGGCCCTCTACCGGCAGGACGAGCGGCACCGGCAGCTCTTCGACTACTCCATGGTGTTGGAAGGCCTTTCCCGCCATGCCTCGGTGCATGCTGCCGGAGTGGTCATCGCACCGGGCCCTCTGGACGACTATGTGCCCGTATGCGTTCAGCAGAACGGTGGGGGGAACGGCAGCGGGGAGGGCTCGGGGGAGGAGGGGGTGGTGGTCACCCAATATGACATGGTGTGTCTGGAAGAGGTCGGGATGCTCAAGATGGACTTCCTCGGCCTCAAGACCCTCACCGTGATCCACGATGCTGTGGAGGCCATCAGGGCCCGTAAGGGCACGCTTCGTCACCCCGTCACCGGTCAGGAATACGCCTCCATCGACGACATTCCTCTGGACGACCCCGCGGTCTACCGGATGCTCTCCCACGGGGGCACGACAGGGGTCTTCCAGTTCGAATCCAGCCTGGCCACGGAAAAGCTTCGGGCCATGCGGTGCGACCGGTTCGAGGACCTGGTGGCTACCAATGCGCTGATCCGCCCGGGTCCCCTGGACTCCGGGATGACGGATGTGTACATCCGCCGCAAGCTGGGCCTGGAGCCCGTCCGTTATCCGCACCCGGACCTGGCCAAGATCCTGGAGTCCACCTACGGGATCATCGTGTACCAGGAACAGGTGATGCGCATCGCCAACGTCCTGGCAGGGTATTCGCTGGGGGAGGCCGACGTTCTTCGCAAGGCCGTCGGAAAGAAGGACGCCGATCTTATCCGCGCCGAGCTGAAGAAGTTTCGGGAGCGGGCGGTGGCTCGAGGGGTGGATCCGAACGTGGCCGAGGATCTCGCCCACCAGATCGAGACCTTCGGCCGGTACGGCTTCAACCGCAGCCATTCCGCCGCTTACTCCCTCCTATCCTATCAGACCGCCTGGTTGAAGGTCCACTACCCTGCCGAGTTCATGGCGGCTCTTCTCTCGTCGGTACTGGACAAAACCGACGATGTGGTCCAGTACATCGCCGAGTGCCGGGAACTCCACCGCCATATCCCCGCCATGAGCCGTCCGTTGGAAATCCTTCCGCCGGACGTGAACCAATCGGGGTGGAAGTTCACCGTGGTGGGCGAGGGGCAGATCCGGTTCGGCCTCGGCGCCGTGCGGGGCGTGGGGGCTGCCGCGGTGAACTCCATTCTACGGGCACGGCAGCAAGGAGGACCCTTCAGTTCCCTCTTCGATTTCCTCCGCCGGGTGGACACCCGCCTCCTCAACCGGCGGGCCGCCGAAGCCCTCATCGCGGCGGGAGCCATGGACGCCTTCGGTCATCGGGCACAACTGGTGGCCGGGCTGGACGCTGCCTACTCCGAGGTGCAGGCTCGGCAGGCGGAAGCGGCAGCCGGGCAAGCTTCCCTCTTCGGGGGCCACGACGCCGAGGTACCCCCTCCCGAACCCTCCCTTCCCCGGGTGGATCCCTGGCCGGAAACCCTTCGTCTGGCGAAGGAAAAGGAAGCGCTGGGGTTCTACATTTCCGGCCATCCCTTGGAGCGTCACCGGGCGGTGGTGGAGGCCTTTGCTCCCCTGACCACCACAACCCTCAAATCCTACGCCGGGCAGTCCGTGGAGCTGGCCTGCGTGGTGACCTCCGTGTCCCGGCAGATCTCCCGCCGGGACAACTCGGAGTGGGGCAAACTCGTGGTGGAAGACTTCTGGGGGACCGCCACGGTCCTGGCTTTCAAAGACGCCTGGCAGGCGTCGAAAGCCATTCTCCAGCAAGATGCCGCCGTCCTCCTTCGGGGGAAGGTGAGCGCCCGGGAGCGGGACGAAGAGGAGCCCCCCCTCTTTCTGGACGAAGCCGAGCTGTTGGAGCACGTTCCCGAATCGGGGCGCCTAGCCTTGGAGATTCAACTGGAGCCGGGGGAACTCCCTGCACCGGGGACCTTCCGGAAGCTCAGGCCCCTCTTGGAAGGGAAGAAGGGCGCGGCGCCCCTGGAGGTGGTGGTCCTCAACGAAGGGAACGAACCCCCTCTCCGCTTCCGATCCCGTTCCCTCAGGGTCTCTCCTACCCCCGACCTCTTGGCAGCCCTCGAGGATCTGGTGGGCCGGGGCCGCGTCCGGCTCGTCAAGACTTCCGGCCCCTCCGCTTCATGACCTGGGCGGGATCAGGCGGTGTCCCGCACCCCGAGGCCGGCGGCCGGGGTGGAGGCGGCGGGTGAGGGGGAAGCTTGGGGGAGCAGGGAGGTCTGGGAAACTGAAGCCCGCGCTTCCGATCCCGGGGAGCGAACTGGCGGTGACTCTTGGCCATCCTTTGCGAAACCTCCATCCAGGGACCTACCTCGGTCCTGGCCGACCTTCGGCGTTCTGGGAACGGCCATGAGGATGCCGGGTGCAGGTAAGGGGCTGGAACCCAAGCCGGCCGGCCTCCACCCCCCCCCACCCGCCGGGGGCACCCCATGGGAGGGGGAATGGCCGCCCCTATCGTCCGCCATCCCCCAACCCTCGAAGCCCGACGGTACCCGTGAAGATCCACGGGCGGAGCCCCAGGAACAGGTTACCCCACCGCGCCTGGAAAGTGTAGACCTCG
>JAUQOX010000023.1 GCA_030550695.1 Gemmatimonadota bacterium
ACTTCTTCAGGCGGTAACGGTCGAACTGGGCCAGCTTGGCCAGCGGCTGCTCCGCCTTGGCCGCCTTGACCGGCCCGGTGTCCACCACGATCTCGCTCGCGGTAACGTGGACCACCTCTCCGGCCCGGCGGGCGGTGATCACCGCTCCCGAGTCCCGCGCCACCTTAGCCTCCAAACCCGTCCCGACCAGGGGCGCCTCGGTGATGAGCAGGGGAACCGCCTGCCTTTGCATGTTCGAGCCCATCAGGGCCCGGTTGGCATCGTCATGCTCAAGGAACGGGATCAAGGCCGCCGCAACACTTACCAACTGATCCGGCGCCACATCCATGAAGTCGATTTCCTCGGGACGCAGCAGAGGGAAATCACCCCGTTCCCGGCAGAGTACCAACTCGTTCTGGAACGTGCCGTCGGGATTCAGCGGCGCATTGGCCTGGGCAATCTTCTTCTCTTGCTCCTCGTTGGCACTGAGCCAGACGATTTCCTGGGTCACCCTGCCGTTGACCACCCTGCGATAGGGCGTTTCCACGAAGCCCAGTTCATTGATCCGGGCGTAGGTCGTAAGGGAGGTGATGAGCCCGATGTTCGGACCTTCCGGGGTCTCGATGGGGCACATCCTTCCGTAATGCGAATAATGCACGTCCCGTACTTCGAACCCCGCTCGCTCCCGCGTAAGGCCCCCCGGCCCGAGGGCACTCAGCCGCCGCTTGTGGGTGAGTTCCGCCAGGGGGTTTGTCTGGTCCATGAACTGGGAGAGCTGACTCGAGCCGAAGAACGCCTGGATGACCGCCGACACGGTCCGGGCATTCACCAGGTCGTCGATGCTCACCTTTTCCGGATCGGGGGTGATGCTCATCCTCTCCTTGACAAGGCGAGCCATCCTGGAGAGACCAACCGACAGCTGGTTGGCGATGAGTTCACCCACCGTCCTGACTCGTCGGTTACCCAGGTGATCGATGTCGTCCGTAAAACCGTGACCCTCCGTCAGATCCATGAGATAGCGGAGGATCGCCACGAAGTCTTCCTTGGTGAGGACAGTGACATGCCTCGGGATATTGAGGTTCAGGCGCTGGTTGATCTTGTATCGCCCGACTCTGCCAAGATCGTAACGCTTGGGACTGAAGAACACCCGCTCCAAGGCCAGCCGCGCCGTCTCCAGGTTCGGCGGTTCTCCCGGACGCAACAAGGAGTAGATGGCCGACAGAGCCTCTTCTTCGGAGGAGGTGGGATCTTTCTTCAGAGTAGCCCTGACGACAGCGCTTTCGCCGCGGTGGCCATGACCTCCGGCATGCCGATAGTAGACCCGCACATGCCCCACACCCGCCCGCTCCAGGCGACCGAGAGCTTCTTCCGAGATCTCCGTCGCCTCTTCCAGCAGGATCTCACCGGTCTGGGGGTCCACCACATCCGCAGCCAGCACGGTCCCGAGCAGCTCCTTGCCGGTGTCCTGGGAACCCCAATCCAGGGTGACATCCTTCACCTGGTAGAACAGCCGATAGATGTCGGCATCGGTCCCGTACCCCAGAGCCCGGAGGAGGGCCGTAGCCGGGAACTTCTTCTTCTTGTCGATGTGAACGTAGCAGACGTTGTTGATGTCTATGGTGAATTCTACCCACGAGCCCCGGAACGGTATGATCCGGGCACTGTAGAGTTTGGTGCCGTTGGGATGGACGCTTTCTTCGAAGATCACGCCGGGAGAACGGTGGAGCTGACTGACCACCACCCGCTCGGCACCGTTGATGACAAATGTGCCAAGCTCGGTGAGCAGAGGAAGGTCGCCCAGGTAGACGTCCTTCTCGATCATGTCCCTGGGCCTGCGCTCCTTGCCGTCGAGCTTTTCCCAGAAAATGAGCCGGAGCTTGGCTTTGAGCGGGGCCGCATAGGTCATGTCCCGCTCGATGCATTCCTCCACCGAGTATTTGGGTTCGCCGATGGAGGCGGAGACGTATTCGAGGGTAAAGTTGTCGTTCACATCGGTGATGGGGAACACTTCCCCAAACACCCGGTCCAGCCCGAAGTCCCACTGCTCCTCGAGGGGAACCTCTGTTTCGGTGAACTTCTCGAACGAGCGGAGCTGGACGTCCAGCAGATTGGGCATGGGCATCGCCGGCGTGAGCTTACCGAAGCTCAACACCGGCCGGCCATCGCTGCGAATCTCCAACGGGACTTCCCCCTTTTCGGTCCGACCTAAGGCTCACGGTCCGGAACACCAACATGAAGAGACCAGGTAGGCACACACATCCCCGGCGCACCCAGGCCTCCGATCCGGCTAGGATCCGAAAGCACCCTTAGGGCGGCGGGGATCTGTGGTCTCACCTGACGCTCGATTTTCGAATCGCCGCTTACCTATGCGGGACGGGCGACAGACGCCCCTCTTGACCAAGATTGGCCCCCGAACCAGCAGGGGGACCGGCGCTGAACCTCTACTTCAAGACAACCGTTGCCCCCTGCTCCTCCAGCTTGGCCTTGATTTGCTGCGCTTCCTCCTTGGAGACCTGCTCCTTGACCGTCTTGGGCGCGTTGTCCACCAGGTCTTTGGCTTCTTTGAGACCCAGGTTGGTCACTTCCCGGATCACCTTGATGACCTGGATCTTCTTGTCGCCCACCGCCTGAAGGATGACGTCGAACTCCGTCTGTTCCTCCTCGGCTTCCGCAGCAGCGGGAACGCCCGCCGCGGGCATGGCCATGGGGGCCGCCGCCACCGCGGTCACGTTGAACTTCTGCTTGAAGGCCTCCACAAACTGAGAAAGCTCGAGGACGGTCATGTTCCCGATGGTTTCGAGCAACTCCTCGTGATTCACAGCCATTTCTTGTCTCCTCCTTGACTTGCCCGGCCACCGCCGGCTCGCTGAAACAAGGGTACCTACCTGTTCTCGCCCCCCAGGGTATTCTCAGGCCCCCCCTTCCTTCTTCTCCTTGAGGGCCGTGAGAAGACCCGCCAGCTCCTGGATCTTCGCCTCCAGAGCCGCCGCAAATGCGGCCAACGGACCCTGGAGGGCGCCGGCGAGCATGGCCAGGAGTTCCTCGCGGGGAGGCAACTTGGCCAGTTGCTCGATCTGTTCCGGGGTAAGAAGGGTCCCGGACAGAACGCCCACCTTGAAGGCAGGCTTGGCGTTGTGAGCCTTCGCGAACTCCGAGATGGCCTTGGCGGCGCCCACCGAGTCCCCATGACCGAGGACCACACCGGTGGGTCCCGCGAGCCACTCCGAAAGATCGGGGTAGTTCAGCCCCTCGAGGGCCCGTCGCGCCAGGCGGTTCTTCACCACCATGTACTCCGCGCCACTCTTACGGAGCTCGTTCCTGAGGACGGTCATGGACTTCACGTCCAATCCCGAGAAGTCCGTAAGGAACATGACCGACGCGTCGGTCAGCCGCTTCCGGAAGTCTTCGACGAAGCTCTGCTTCTCGTTACGGTTCATCAGGCGCTCCGCCGGTAGAGGTTAGGGTCGATGGCGACACCGGGACCCATGGTACTCGAGATGCTCACCCCTTTGATGTAGGTCCCTTTGGCCGCCGAGGGTTTGGCACGGATGAGCGATTCCATGAAGGCCTCGAGGTTCTCGTGCAGCTTCTCCACCGGGAAGGAAACCTTCCCGATGGGGGCGTGCACGTTGCCCGTGCGGTCCACCCGATACTCGATCTTTCCGGCCTTGATTTCCCTCACGGCCTGGGCCACATCGAAGGTCACGGTGCCGGCTTTGGGCGTCGGCATGAGCCCCCGAGGACCCAGAATGCGCCCCAAGGGAGCCACCTTGGCCATGACATCGGGGGTGGCGACCGCCACGTCGAACTCCAGCCAGCCCTCCTTGATCTTGTCCAGGTATTCCAACCCCACGTAGTCGGCGCCGGCGTCTTTGGCCTCTTTCTCCTTTTCACCCTGCGCCAACACCAGGACTCTCACCTCCTTGCCGGTGCCGTGGGGCAGAACCACCGTCCCTCGCACCACCTGATCCGCCTGGCGAGGATCTACCCCCAATCGGGCTGCCACCTCCACGGTCTCGTCGAACTTGGCGAAGGCCAGATCCTTTACCGTCTGAATGGCTTCCTTCGGAGGGAGCTTTGTTCCGGGGACGAGTTTGGCCCGGGCGTTCTTGTAACGCTTTCCGCGTCTCGGCATGTTCTTGGAGCCGTCTGGTAAGACCCTCCCACCCCTGGCGGCTCACAGAGGGTGGTTGTTCGGGTTTTGCTCCTCAGCCTTCCACCACTTCGATTCCCATGGACCGCGCCGTGCCGGCGATCATCCGCATGGCCGCTTCCAGATCGGTGGTGTTGAGATCCGGGAGCTTCATTTCGGCGATTTCCCGGAGCTGGGCACGGGTCACTTTCCCTACTTTGTTCCGGTTCGGCTCTCCCGAGCCCTTCTCCACGCCGGCCGCTCGGCGGAGGAGATAGGCCGCCGGCGGAGTCTTGGTGACGAAGGTGAAACTGCGGTCGGAGTAGATGGTGATCTCGACGGGGATCACCACCCCCATCTGATTCTGGGTCCTGGCGTTGAACTGCTTGCAAAACTCCATGATGTTCACGCCGTGCTGACCCAGGGCCGGCCCTACCGGAGGGGCGGGATTGGCCTGGCCGCCTGTCACCTGGAGCTTTACGAAACCGACAACCTTCTTCGCCATGGTTCACCCCGGCCCTTGGGGCCCTAATATCCCTTCAGTTGTGTGAAATCGAGCTCCACGGACGTAGGCCGGCCGAAGAGAGACACCTCCACCTTCACCTTCCCCTTGTCCCGGTCCACCGACTGGACCGTTCCTGTGAAATCGGTAAACGGGCCCGCCGTGATCTCCACTACCTGGTTGACATAGAAGGGGATCTCCGGCCTCGCTTCCTCGTCGGAGTCCACCTTGATCCCCAGAATCTTGTTGATCTCCTCTTCCCGCAGGGGCTGTGGAGCCTTACCCGAGCCTACGAACTTGATGACCCCTTGAATGTTGTTGATGATGTGCATGGTGCGCTCGTTCAGAACCATCTTCACCAGCACATATCCGGGGTACAGGCGCCGGGTCACCGCCACCCGCTTGCCGTTCCGAACCTCCACCGCATCCTGGGTGGGGACGAGAGCCTCCTGAATCTCCTTCTCTTCGATGCTCTCCCCCGGCTCCTCCTGGATCTTCCGCTGGATGAGCCGGAGCACCTTGTTCTCGTGCCCGGAGTAGGTCTGAACGGCGTACCACCGAACCTCGCCCATGGAACGACCACCTCCCTCAGGCGCCGAAGATTCGGAAGATGAGGTTGATCGCGTTCCGGGATACCAGGTCCATGAGGAAGATGATCAGGGCCACGGCAACCGAAAAAACGATGATCACGAAGGTGGCGTTCTTAAGCTGCTCGTAGTCCGGCCACGTGACCTTCTTGAGCTCTTCCCAGGACTCCTGAAGGAAAGCCCGGCCGTCGAGGAGTTTCTGCAACATGGGCATGGGGCAAGAAGCTACTTGGTCTCTTTGTGGACCGTGTGCGTCCGGCAGCGGGGACAGAACTTCTTGTACTCCACTCGGCCGGGGTGAAGGCGCTTGTTCTTGGTGGTGTTGTAGTTGCGCTCCTCGCACTGCGTACAGGCTAGGATGATCTTCTCCCTCGGCATGATGGGACCTCCCGCCCCCTCGGCATGCTAAACCGTCGGTTTCAGGCAGCCTCCCGACAGGCCTCTTCCGGCAAGGCGTCGCGGAACCGCCGAAAGCAAAGCAGAGCTCTGGCCGGGGATTGAACCCGGGACCTCTTCCTTACCAAGGAAGCGCTCTACCGCTGAGCTACCAGAGCGTCGGAACCCGTCTCGGGTCATCCGATCGTTCTTTGCACCTGCCCTCCCCACAGTCTCAAGCGGGAGACGGGACTCGAACCCGCGACCCTCAGCTTGGAAGGCTGACGCTCTAGCCAACTGAGCTACTCCCGCGGCCCGGCCCCCCCGGAAACCTTGCAGGAGGGTTTTCGGTAGACGGCCGATGGTGGGGGAAGGATTCGAACCTTCGAAGGCATGAGCCAGCAGATTTACAGTCTGCCCCGTTTGACCGCTTCGGTACCCCACCGAGAAACCTCCCTCGGATCCCTCCCCTCCCCTCGCCCTTGCCGGCGGGCCGAACCCCTCCTGGAACCCCCCGGAACGGGGCGGAATCCGGGTGAGCTTGGTAAGCTAACCAGGCCTTCTGGAACTGGCAAGGGACAAGGGGCTGCGGCAGGATCCCTTCGAGGTTGCGACGTCTGCCGCCACTCCAGGGAGAGGGAAGCCCGCCGGCCTCTGCAAAGGAGGGGCGGACCCCGGATGGGAATCGGACAGGCCCCCGGCCCGGGCCCCGAGGAGACACCCTATGAGATTCCGCGAGGGACCAGCTCGCGTCGTTCCTGTACGCCCGGAGCCGGGGTGGATCCTGGCCGACCCGTTCCTTCCGCCCCTTAGACACCCCGGTGACCGAAAGGGTTGTAAGACTCTGGGGAAGGGCAGGACCCCACAGGGGGCCGTGGGGCGCCGCCTCCGGGCCACAAGCTGGCGCCCGGGCTCGAACCGGGAACCTGCTGCTTACAAGGCAGCCGCTCTACCTGTTGAGCTACGCCAGCGGGAAAGGGTCGAACACCACCGGTATTATGGCCCCGGCTCCCCGCCTCCTACAAGGGCCGCTTCCCCTTGCCGGGTATAGAGAACCTTCCGTCCGGTAAGATCCCTGTGCCATTGGCCCGGGGTGAACTGGAGGGCCGAATGGACGGGACCGTCTACACAGGTCCGTTCGCCGGAGGGGATGGAGCACTTTCCGCAAATCCCGATCCCGCAACTCGTGTAGCGCTCCACGATATGGAAGATGTCCTGGGGGGGGGCGTACTTCCTCTCCACGCCGTCCAAGGCCGCCATGGCCAGCTCCGGCCCGCAGTTCAGGAAGACAGGATCCGGCAAGGGGCGGCGCGACATGACCTCGTCCACGAGTTCGGCAATGCGCCCCCGGAAACCGGCGGTTCCGTCGTCGGTGGAGACATGAAGCTCTCCCAGGGCCTCGAAGGACCGCCGGTAGGCCAACTCGGAGGCGGTGCGGGCCCCCAGGAAGATGCGCTTCGGGCCGGGATGGATCTGAGCCGCATGGTGGATGGGGGCGATCCCCACCCCGGCGCCCACCAACACCACCGGACGGTGGGTGGGGAGGGCAAAAGGACGTCCGTAGGGCCCCCGGACCCTGACCACTTCATTGGGCCGGAGCAGGCAGGCCTTGTGGGTCATGGGGCCCACGTCCCGGACCAGCAGTTCCAGCCGATCCCGGTTGGCGGCCACCGAGAAGGGCTTCGAATCCGTATTGCTCACCTTCAGGAAGACGAACTGCCCCACGGAAACCTCCGCGGGCAACCGCTCCCGGAACTTGATGACCCGAATGGAAGGACCGTAGGCCTCCACCTCCTGGACCACAAAGGGAAGATAGTCCATGAGGCGCCGGTTCATGGTCATGGCCGTGGCCCGGTCTCCACCGCCGGCCAGATCCTCCTCAAGGATCCGGAAGTAGTCCCGAATCTCCTCCGAGGTGAGCCCTCCCAGGGCCGTGCCTATGGCAAAGAACTCGAGGGAAGGGTCCACCGCCTTCAGACGCCGGATGTCTCCTGCTCCCCGAATCCCTCCCATGGCGATGATGGGCACCGAGACCACACGACGGAGCCTCTGGATCGCCTCCAGCGTGACGGGGAAGAGGGCAGCGCCGGAAAGCCCCCCGTACTGGTGGCTCAGTTCCGGATTGGGACCCCCGATGGTGTTGATGGCCGACAGGGCGTCGGCCCCCCCTTCCACCGCCGCCACCGCCACCTGTTCCAGGGCTTCCACCCCCGCGTTCAGCTTGACAAGGATGGGCTTGCTTGTGACCCGACGGACAGCCCGGGTGATGCTTCGCACGGTGTCAGGATCGGATCCGATGAGGATCCCTCCCTTTTCCGCATGGGGGCAGGACACGTTGAGTTCGTAACCGTCTGCGGCATCGCCGGCGGCCTCGAATTCCGCCACCGCATAGGCAAACCGTTCCTCGGTGCTTTCCCCGATCTGGGCCATGAGGAACACGTCGGGGGGCGAGACCTCCCTCAGCTCCAAGAAGCTGCGAACGGTCTCCTGGAGGCCCGGGTTGGTGTATCCCACCGCATTCCAGAGGGAATCGGGGGTCGGCTGGGCGAGGATGTCCTCCCGGTTCCCGGCCCGGGGTTCGATGGTGGTGCTCTTCCCTTGGTAGAAGCCGATTTGGGGAACGTGACGGAACATCCAGGCCGCCACGTCGCTGTTGGTGGTGACGATGCCCGAGGGAAGGCCGAACCGGCCCCGCACCCTTTTTCCCAAAAGGTTGTACATATCGCCCCTTTCCCCTCGGGGCGCATCGGACAGGGACGCCGGAGCCGATCCTGAGCCCCGGGACACCTCCTTTCCGCGCCCTCGCTCCTCAGATGAACCCCACCCGACCCTCTCCTCGCCCTGCCGCAGCCACATCCCGGAGGATTTCCCAAGCCGCATCCAGGGGATCGGGAGCCTCCAGGATGGCGCGACCCACCACCAACAAGGAGGAGCCGGCGGCCACCGCTCCCCCGGGGGACAACACCCGTTTCTGATCCGATCCGCCGGGGGTGGTGGTTCCCCGGATCCCCGGGGTGACGAAGAAGAACCCCTGGGGGAGGTCCTTCCTCAGACGGGGCAGGTCGAGAGCCGAGCAGACCACGCCGTCCAACCCCGCCCGGTGGGCCAGGAGGGCCAGATGGAGGACATGGTCCTCCAGGGGCCCCTCCACCCGCAACTCCCGATTCAGGATCTCCTGGTCCAGACTGGTGAGAACGGTGACAGCCACCAGCTTGGGCAGTTCCTGCCCCGGAGCCGTCCCCTGCGCCACCCCTTCCCGGGCGGCCTCCATCATGGCCCTGCCGCCGGAGGCATGAACGTTGATCAGGCCCGCGCCCAGCTCCGCTGCGGCTCGGCAGGCCAAGCGCACCGTGTTGGGGATGTCGTGGTACTTGAGGTCCAGGAACACCCGCCCCCCTTCTTCCCGCACCCCTTCCACGGCCCGGGGACCGAAACGGGTGAAGAGTTCCTTTCCGACCTTGAACATTCCCACCCACGGGGAGAGTTCGCGGACGGTCCGGCGGACCGAGGCCAATTCCGAAAAACCGTCGAGGGCAAGACAAACCTTGGTCCTGGCCTGCGCTTCTTCCGGCGACAGCCGGTTCCGGGGATCGGTTTCGGGCATAGGCGGGGGTCAGACGGCCGAGACCCGGGGAAACCCGTGGGCCTCACCCCAACCGAAGGGATCCTGGCGCCATCTCTCCAGAAGGGCGATCTCCTCGGCGGTCAGCCATCCCCCTTGCCGGGCCACCTCCAGGAGAAGGGGGAAGGTGAGGAGGGCATCGTGGCGGCAAGGGGGATCCAGAGCCCGGAACGCCTCCTCCGCCTTCTCCAGACCGTAACTGAAGATGGAGAGGCACCAGGAACAAATCCCACCGGCGTCCCGCACGGCCTGCACCGCCTGAGCCGAACTGCCCCCCGTGGAAACCAGATCCTCGATGACCACCACCCGAAGTCCCCGCAGATCGTCCTCCGCACCGATTCCCTCGATACGGTTCCGAAGCCCGTGGTCCTTGGGCTTGTCCCGCACATACACAAAGGGGAGGGACAGCAGGTCGGCCAACAGGGCGCCGTGGGGGATCCCCGCCGTGGCCGTCCCCGCCACCACCTCGGGCTGGATCTCATGGGCTTCCACCAGCTCGGCCAGCCCCCTGGCGATGAGGCGGCGCAACTCGGGATGGAACAGAAACATCCGGTTGTCGTTGTAGACGGGCATGCGGTACCCCGAGGCCCATTGGAAGGGGTTGGAGGGGTTCAGGCGGATGGCGCCGAGCCGCAGGCCCTCTTGGGCGAGCCTTCTGGCGAGATCCTCGATGGGTTCCCCCTTGGCAGCAGACGAAGGGTGCACCACGGAACGGAGCGGCGTTAACGTACCGCCGCCGGAAGAGGTGTCAAGGACAAGGCTCATGCGGCAGGGGGCCTCACCGGACAACCTTCCAGCGGGTGCCCGAAGGGGTGTCTTCCAGTACGATGCCCCGGGAGTGCAACTCCGCCCGGATGGCGTCGGCCCGGGAGAAGTCCCGCCGGCGCCGTGCCTCGGTCCGCTCCCGAATCTTCGCCTCGACCCACTCCGCCGTGGCAGGGTCTACGCCCCGGCTCTGCCGGGCCAATTCCAACAGTCCTAGGACCTCGTCCATGCGGGACAGAGCCGACAGAGCGCCTTCCCGATCTGCCGTGGAGATGGGACCCTGGGCCCGGTCCAGCTCACCGTTCACGGCATGGACGAAGACAAAGAGGGCGGCCATCGCCTCCGGACTGTTCAAGTCGTCGTCCATCCCCTCGCGGAACCGCTCCAAGGCCTCCTGGGCCAGAGCTGCCAAAGCGGTGGGCGGTGCGTCGGGGTCGGAGGGGGTCTCCCGGAGACGGGCCTCAAAGTCCACCAGCCTCTGAAGGGCTCGGGAGGAGGCCTCCAGTCCCGCGGTGGTGAAGTTCAGCTCCTTCCTGTACTGGGCGGAAAGGAGCTGGTGACGGATGGCCGCCGGTTCGAAACCCCGATCCAGGAGTTCACGCACGGTGAGGGTGTTCCCCAAGGACTTGGACATCTTCTGGCCTTCCAACAGAAGATGCTTGATGTGCAACCAGTACCGCACAAACGGTTTTCCGGTGAGGGCTTCGGTCTGGGCGATCTCGTCTTCGTGGTGGGGGAAGATGAGGTCCTCACCGCCCAAATGGATGTCCAGGGTCTCGCCCAGTTCGCTCAAGCTCATGACGGAGCACTCCAGGTGCCATCCGGGGCGCCCCCGCCCCCAAGGGGAATCCCACGCGGCCCCCGCTGCTTCGTCCTCGGGCCGGGCGGCCTTCCAAAGGGCAAAATCCCTCACGTCGTCTTTCCCGTACTCGTCCACCGCCACCCTGGCCCCCGGCTTGACCCCCTCCAGGTCCACCCGGGAAAGCTTCCCGTAGCCGGGGAAACGCCCGATGGGGAAGTAGACCGATCCATCCTCGGCCTGATAGGCCATCCCCTTCTCTTCGAGCCGGCGCACGAACTCCACCATGGCCGTCACGTAGTGGGTGGCACGAGGGTAGGCGTCGGCGGGGCGGATCCCCAGAGTCCTGGCATCCTCGAGGAAGGCTTCGGCAAAACGGGGCGTGTACTCGGCGATGGTCACCCCTTCCCGAAGCGCACCCTGAATGGTCTTGTCGTCCACGTCGGTGAGGTTGGTCACGAAGCGGACTCCGTAGCCCAACCACTCCAGGTAACGATGGAGGAGGTCGTAGACCACGAAGGTCCGGTAATTTCCGATGTGGGGAAAGTCGTACACGGTGGGACCGCAGCCATAGATCAGGACCCTTTGCGGATCCTGGGGACGAAAGACCTCAAGGGCACGGGAGAGGGTATTGTAGAGCCTTAACGCCATGGTACATCCGAGGGTTCAGAGGATGGACAGGGGGAGGGGGGCCGCAACGGATCCTCCCCTCATCGGAGGACGCGGAGTTCGGACACGACCCACCTCCCCTCGCTCCGCTCGAACCCGACGAACAAGGTCAAGAGCAAGGGGGCGCCAGGCTGGGGGACCGCCACCCGGTATTCGGCTGACCCCCTGGGTGAGTCCGGTCCTGCAAAGGAGACCCGGACCAGCTCGGCTCGGCCTCCCGGGAAACGTTGGAAGAACTCCTGCAGGGCGGCACGACCCTTCCGGGCCGACACCGAGCGGTGATCCTCCTGCAACAGTTGCAGCCGAAGGCCGTCTTCCTTGAGGAGGGATTCCAAAAGCGGCGCATCGCCCCGAGTCCACAGGTCACCCAAACGGCGGGCCGCTTCCTCCAGGCTCTGGGGAAGGAAACCCGAGGGCACCGCTCCCCCGGGGCCTTCCAAGACGGCCCGGGGCGGGGAAGGCGATGGGCCGGACCCGAAGGGCAAGGGGGTCACCTGCCCCGCGAGCCCGGGCCCCCTCCCCCCCCAAACGAACGCCGTCACAGCCAAGGTCAAACCAACCTTTGCCCTCCTCACGAACCCTCCTCCCTGCCGGTCCCGGACTGGACCGGCGGATAGCGCCGGAAGAACTCCGTCACCGCCCGGGCGACGGCCCGTGCCACTTCGCTCTGAAAGTCCGGCCGGAGGAGAAGCCGCTCCTCCTCCCGGTTCGTGATGAAACCCACCTCCAGGAGGACCGCCGGCATGGGGGTGTTGGTGAGGACAGCAAAGGGCCCCTGCTTGACCCCTCGATTGGGCCCCGGGTGCACCCGCGCCAGTTCGTTCTGGACGAGTTCCGCCAAAAGAGAGGACCAGAGCTGATAGTCGAGATTGCGAAGCTCGTTCAGGATGAATCCCAGCTCGGGGTCGGAGCCAGGCGAGGCGGAGCTCCCTTCGAACCGGACCGCCGAGTTCTCCAGGGCCGCCACCCTCCGCTCGTGTTCCGTCCTGGCCGGGGACAGGAAATAGGTTTCGAAGCCCCGGGTGGAGCGGGAAGCGGGCAGAGCGTTGGCGTGCACCGAAAGGAAGATTCCGTAGCGATCCCCCTTCCAGCGGGTGGCCAATTCTCCCCTTTGCCACAAGGGAACCAGCTCATCGGTTTCCCGGGTGAGTCGTACCTCGAGGTCAGGCTGGGAAGCCAACTCCCGGGCGATGGCTTTGGCTATAGCCAGGGCCACGGTCTTCTCTTCCACCCCCGTAGGCCCCTTGGCTCCCGGGTCCGAGCCCCCATGCCCCGCGTCGATGACGACCACCCGGCGGTCGCGGGGAGGAGGAGGGGGAACCGACGCCGGCCTACCGTTCTCCCCCCGCCCCACGTTCCTTTCGTCCGTGGCCGTTCCGAGCTCCAGCGTCCCCAGCTCGTCCCGCCAACGGCACAGTTGGGGGAGCTTCCAGGTGAGGACATCCGTCAGAACCTGCACCGGCACCCACAGCGAGTCGCCCCGCCGCAGGGGCGGCTGGGCCAAATGGACCCCGTCGCCGTTCCAGCGGAGGTAGGGCACCCCCTCCCACAACTCCACCTCCGCCCGCCCCCGCTCCCAACCCCTCTTTCCCAACCCCTCCCCCCCTTCCCAACGCCAGCCCCAAGGCGCCAGGTCGCCCGGAGCGAAGACCACCGTACCGGACTCCATCCGCAGGGGAACCCACCACTCGCGGCCCTCCAGCCCATCCCGGACCCTCAGCCCTGCCCAGGGCTGGGTCTGTCCGCCGGCCTCCGTCCCCCCCGAGAGAACCAGAACAGCCGTAAGGGCCAGCAGTGCCAAGGGAGGATGGGCAAGCCTCATGTTCCCTGCCTCAACGGCGGTGCCGCTCCATGGCCCGGCGGGCTTCGGCCTCCTGGGTTTTCCTCCGGAGCTTTTCCCGCTTGTCGTGGAGTTTCCGGCCCTTGGCCAAGGCAAGGGTCAGCTTCGCCTTTCCGTTGCGGAAGTAGATCTCCAGAGGAATCAGCGTAAGACCCTTCTCCTCCACCTTTCCCGTCAGGCGCCGGATCTCGTGCCGATTCAGGAGGAGCTTTCGAACCCGCAAGGGGTCTTCGTTGAAACGATTGGCCTGCTCGTAGGGGGAGATGTGGAGGCTGTGGAGCCAGACCTCGCCTCCCTCCACCCGCGCGTAGGCGTCCTGCAGGCCTACCTTTCCCTCGCGGAGGGACTTCACCTCCGGCCCCTTCAGGACGATACCGGCCTCGAAGGTCTCCAAGACCTCGAACTCGTGCCGGGCTTTCCGGTTGGTGGCGACGACCTTCCGCGCTCCTTCCATCATGGGCCCTTCTCCCCCAAGCCTGCCGGTCCAGGGGAACGACCGCGGACCACCGGGGACACCCCTGGGCCAGCCAAGGCTGCCCGAACCTGGGCAACCTCCCCGGCTAGGATAAACACTACGGCGCTGTAATAGATCCAGAAGAAGAGGACCGCCGCTGCGGCCAGGGGCCCATAGGTGCTCCGGTAGTCCACGATGGAGGTCACCATCCAGGCGAAGGCGATCTTGAGCCCCTCGAAGGCCACGGCTGCCACACTGGCGGCCAACAGGGCCGTTCTCCACGGGACCCGCCGAGGGGGAAGGTAGCGGTAGAGGAGAAGGAACAGGGCCCAGATGGAAAACAACGCCACGGCCTTGGCCGCCAGGTTCTGGAAGAAGGAGAGATCGTCCGCATGCCAGCCCAGAAACCCGGCACCCTTCCGTTGCAGGACCTCCACGAGAAAGGTGATCCCCAAGTTGGCCAGGAAAAGGCCTCCCCCGACCAGGACCGTGAGGGCGTCGAACAACTTTCCCCGGAGGAACGGACGAGCTTTCCGGAAGCCGAAGATTCTCCGGACCACCGTGCGAAGGGTGGCCACCAGCCGGGTGGAGATCCACAAGAAACCGAGGAATCCGACCAAACTCAGCCCACCCCGCTCCTCCAGGATCTGCCGCACCACGGCCTCTCCCTGGACGAGGAGGGCGCGCCCCCCTTCCACCTCCGGCAGGCCCCGGGCCACGGCGGCCACCAGATGGGAGGCGGGGTCCGGGACCCGCGCAGCCAGGAGGAAACCTGCAAGTCCCACCACGAGGAGGGTGAGGGGCACCACGGCCACCAACACGTTGAAGGTGATGGCCCCGGCCATGAAAAAGAGATCGTCCTCCGAGGCCTTGGCATGGAGGGCCTTGAGGAAGCCCCACACCGACGACCGCCACCATCCCTTCGGACCGGGCGCCGAGGGGGAAGGGACCCCGGGGTCGGAGCCTGGACGTTGCACTTCGGCCTTCTCTCTCCCCCCCTGCCGGGACCCCCACCCGGAGGTGGGAAATCCGGGGATACGAACGACCCTCTCCTCCCCTCAGGCGTCGGGGGAGGGGTCGGACCCAGGCACCGGGGGCGACTCTTCCCCCCCGCCGGAAGCCGCCGCCCGGGCCGCCTCCACCCCCGCCCGATACGCGGCCTTGGAGAGTTCGAGCTTCCTTTGGAGTTCCTCCCGGGCCTCCCGGGCGGCCTCCCGTCCGGATTCCACCGCTTCCTTCACCGCCTCCACCCTGGCGTGCACCTTCTCGCGGGCCGCCTCCATCCGGGCCTCCAGGGACTCCTGGGCCTCCCGGATCTTTTCTTGGGCAGCCCTGGAAAGCCTCTGGGCCCGCCGGCGGATCTCCTCCTGGGTTTCCCGCCCCGACCGGGGGGCCAGGAGAAGGGCCAGACCGGCCCCTACCAGGGCCCCCAGCAGAAAGGCCCCCAGGCTCCCGCCCCGTTCCTTCTGCACCACCACGTAGGGGACGTCCTCTCGATCAGCCATGAATCGCTCCTGTTGCGTTGAGGTTGGGCTTCAGAATGGCCTGAACCCAGAATCTCTCCCGACGAGGCCGCGCCGGCTACCCCTCGGCCGGCTCAGGACGTTGGATCTTTCGGCTCCGGCACCCTCGCCACCCCGCGAAAGGAGGGGGGTCAGACCCTCCAGGATTCGTCGGAATGGGCCAGGGTCGGCCTCTCATACCCTTCCCGGCCCAAGAGGCCGTAGGTCAAGCGCTTGCTCAACTCTACGCCCGGTTGGTCCAAGGGATCCACGCCGTAGAGGGCACCCGCCAGGACGGTGGCCGCCTGGAAGAGCATGAACAGCTCCCCCATGGCCTGGGGCGTCAGGGCATCCACCTCCACCAGGAGGTTCGGCCGCCCCGCCTGGCGCAGGGCCTCCATGGTAGCCCGCATCTCCACCCCCAAAAGTTCCGCCAAAGT
The DNA here is from genome assembly GCA_030550695.1 of Gemmatimonadota bacterium. Classification (GTDB taxonomy): domain Bacteria; phylum Gemmatimonadota; class Gemmatimonadetes; order Longimicrobiales; family Gaopeijiaceae; genus JAUQOX01. The sequence continues at coordinate 15,667 of JAUQOX010000023.1, forward strand.
GTGGCCGCCCAGATAGGAGAGGGCCGGAACGTCGGGGTGCAGATGAGGAATCGGGACGGGGTCGGGAACCTCCTTCACCTCCATGAACATGACCACCTTGTCCCTCGGGCCTTCCATGAAGAGCTGCAGGAGGGAGTGCTGGTCCGTTGCCCCCAGCGCCGGAAGGGGGGTGGGACCCACGTTCACCGTGGCCCCCGCGCGATCCACCGCCTTTCCCAAGGATTCGGCCCAAAGCTGTTGGAACCAAGCCGCAAAGGAACGAAGCCGGTCGCAATAGGGCATGAGGACGTGGACAGGACTACCCAACCGGGTATGGGCATGGTGGAGGAGAACCGCCAGCATACCCGCAGGATTTCTCCTGAGGTCGGCAATCATGGCTCTCCGGGCCATGTTCCTGGCCCCCTCCAGGAGCCCCTGGATGTCGATCCCCACCGCGGCGGCGGGCAACAGGCCCACCGCCGAAAGCACCGAAAACCGGCCGCCCACATTCGCAGGCACCTCCAGGGAGGGGATCCCTTCGCGCTCGGCCAGCGCCCTGAGGGCTCCTTGCCGGGGGTCGGTGGTGACCAGGAAATGGCCCCGGGTGGGTTCGTCCCCCAAGACCTCGCGAAGGCGTCCCTCCACCACCAGGTACTGGGCCATGGTCTCGGCCGTGGAGCCGGATTTGCTCACCACATTGAACAGGGTGCGCCGAAGGTCGATGCGGTCCAGGAGGGAGCCGACCGTCCGGGGGTCCACGTTGTCCAACACGAAAAGCCGGGGGTAGTGATCCCGAGCTTCTGCGTCCAGTTCGTTCCAGTGGGGCCCCAGGAGGGCGTCCCTCAGGGTGATGGTTCCCAAGGCGGAGCCGCCGATCCCCAACACCACGATGTTCTCGAACCATTGCCCGAAGCTGTCCGCCAGCGCCTGAATGGAGCGGGCCTGATCCACGGCCTCGGGCAAGGCAAAGAACCCCAGTTCTCCCGAAGAACGGAGGGCCTCCATCTCCGCCAGCGCCGCCCGGAAAGCCTGGGCCAGTTCGCCGTCCAGATCCCTGGGATCCACCCCCCTCCCCAACAACCGGGGAGCGAGCATGTTCCCGTAGTCGAGGGTCACCGATCCCATCCGTGGTCTCCTTCCTGGGCCGAGGTTTTCCACCGGCGGGCTCAGCCGTCGGGAATCTCCACCGTCAACCCATCGTACGCCGGCCCGATGCCGGGGGGAAGGGAGGCTTCCAGATCGGCGTGGCGAAGTTCATGGGTGAGGTGGGTCAGGAACGTGCGCCGGGCGCCCACCCGACGGGAAGCCTCCACGGCTTCTTCCACGTTGAAATGTGTCGGGTGGGGGTGTCCCCACCACAGGGCGTTGAGGACAAGCACCTCCACTCCCTGGAGGGCCCGAAGGGTGGGGGGAGGAAGTTCTTTTCCGTCGGTGATGTACCCGAGACCTCCGACCCGAAAGCCGTAGACGGTCGTCGGTCCATGGGGCACCGGAAGGGGCAGGAACGACCGGCCCAAGATTTCCACCGGTTCGAAGGGTTTGAATCCCAGGAGCCGGAACTGGGGGATGGTGCTCCCCGGAGGCGGTCCGATGGTTTCGTCGAAAACATAGGGGAAGCGGCGCAGAAGTTCGAACTGGGATCCCTCCGGGCAGTGGACGGGGAGGTCGGAACGGGAGCGGTAACGGAAGACCCTCAGGTCATCGGCGCCGTGGATATGGTCGGCGTGAAGGTGGGTCAGCCAAAGGGCGTCCACCCGGTCCACCCCTTCCCGCAGGAGCTGGAGCCTCAACTCCGGGGGGGCGTCCACGAGAAGGCGGCCCTCCGGCAGGGTCAGGAGGGCCCCGTGGCGCGTACGCCGGTCCCGGGGATCAGCGGACAGGCAGGTGGGGCATCGGCATCCGATGACGGGCACTCCGAAGGAGGTCCCGGTGCCCAGAAAAGTCAGCTTCACAAGCTTCTCTCGACAAGGTCTCGGTCTTTCGGCGGCGTCGCCATGGTGGAGTCCGACCCGACTAGTACATTATCGCCCGGGATCCGGGTCCCGAAAACCCGGATCTTCGTCATCCCCCTCGAGTTGAGGAGATCATGTTTCGCCTCGTCGCCGACACCCTCGCCCTCACCGAAGCCCAAAAGCGTTTGAAGGGAGTGTCCCAGGTGGCGGTGGACTGCGAGGCGGCGGGTTTCCATCGGTACAGCGACCGCCTTTGCCTGGTGCAGGTCTGTACGGGATCCGAAGTCTTCCTTTTCGATCCGCTGGCCCTGGATCCGGCTCCCGTCCTTGCGCCTCTCTTGGGGAATCCGGAGGTGAAGGTGGTCATGCACGGAGCGGACTACGATCTGAAGCTCCTCGAAAGAGACCTGGGGGTCAGGGTTCGGGGGTTGTTCGATACCCAGGTGGCCGCCCTTCTGCTGGGCAAACCTGCCGTGGGCCTTGCGGCTCTGGTGGAGGCCCACCTGGGGGTTCTCCTTCCCAAGGAACACCAAAGGGCGGATTGGGCCCAAAGGCCGCTCCCCGCCCACATGCTTGCCTATGCGGCCCGAGACACGCTGCACCTCCTCCCCCTGGCAGACCGGCTCGAGGCGGAGCTCCGGGCCGTGGACCGATGGAGCTGGGCCCAGGAAGAGTTCCGGATCCTGGAGGCCACCCGCTGGGAAAGCGAGCGGTCGGACCCCCTCACCCGGATCAAAGGAGCCAGGGATCTCGAGCCCCGCCAAGCTACGGCCTTGCGGGCCGCCTTGGCGTGGAGGGACCGCCTGGCCCGGGAGTGGGACCGGGCTCCTTTCCGCGTGGTCCAGAACGCCGTTCTTTTGGCCGTGGTCCTGGAGCGACCCGGGACCCCCGCGGCCCTGGCGGCCGTGCCGGGGTTTCCCCCCTCCCTGGCGAAAAGTCACGGGGAAGAGCTCCTGGAGATCCTCCGGGGTGTGGACAACCTTCCTCCCCATGCCCTGGTCCCCTATCCCCGCAGTCATCCTGAGGGTGGAGGCCGCCCGACCCCGGAAGAGCAGGCCCTGGAGGAGCGGCTGCGGGAGTTTCGGACCGTCCGGGCCGCCTCCCTGGGCCTGGACCGGGGAGTCCTCCTCTCCAACCAACTCATTACCCGAATCGCCCGAGCCCGACCGGACAACCTGGAGGATCTGGCACGGGTGCCGGGGATGAGGCAATGGCAGGTGGAAGTGCTCGGCGAGGGAATCCTGGCTGTGCTCAGGGAAAGCCAGCCCCCGGGCGGCTCCTAGGCTGCACCAGCGGGGCGCGAAGGGGACTACAGGATCCTTCGACGTGACCCGGAGGGAACGAAGGTCCGGAGGGCCTCCGAAGCCGCAAGAAAGCCAACCTCAGGCGGCTTCTTCCTCTTCCCTTCTCTTGCAGCGGATGCAATAGCGGGCGTGGGGCAGGGCATCCAACCGCTCGAACTCCAGCTCAGCCCCGCAGATATGGCACTTGCCGAAGTTTTCCGGGTCGTTGTACAGCCTTCGGAGGGCTTCTTCGATCCGGTACAGGTATCGGCCTTCCTTGGTGGCGAACAGGGCAGCCTTCTCCCGCTCCATGGCCTCGGTGCCCTGATCGGCCATGTGGTCGGTGTAGGCGGCCAGCGTGGAATCCCCCGATTCCCGATCGGCCTTGGCCATCTCGTCGAAAAGTCCCAAAGCCCGTTGAGCCCTGGCCCTTTCCTCCAGGAGCCGCTTCTCGATGTGCGCCAGTTGCTTCTTGGTGAGCATCGTTTCTCGGGAGCTGCTGAGGCTGACCGCCGGCCCGCCGAACCCACGGGGGATGTCGGGTCTACCCCGAGGGGCCGGAGGACTGTGGAAACTAATTAAGCTAACCCCAAGGGAAGCCCCCGTCCATTGGGGGGGCCGCTGCACCCGCCCCCCCGAAGGGGGCCGGTTTGGGGGGAGAGCCCCTGGAGCTTCGGGCAGGCTCGGGGCCCAAGGGGCTGTAACCGGAACCGGGAGGCAGGGTCGGGGTGAGAAAGGGTGTCCATCACCCTTACCGAAGGCAGGCCCGAACTTGGACACCATCCGCTGCCGGCGCTGCGGCCAACAGGCTCCCCCCCTTCCCCGCCCCCCCTTCCGGAACGACCTGGGGGAGCGCATTCTCCGGGAAATCTGTGGGACGTGCTGGGCCCAATGGCTCCAGCATCAAACCCTCCTCATCAACCATTATGGGCTGGACCCCAGAGATCCCCAGGCCCGGGAGTTCCTTTATCGGCAGATCGAAGAGGTGCTCTTCGGAGGTGGGCCGGGGGAGGAAATCGATACGTCCCGGCGGGGGACGATCCGCCACTGAGGACCCGGCCCCGCCGGGGGATTCCCGCCCCGGACTCCACCGGCATTCCCCGCCCC
>JAUQOX010000024.1 GCA_030550695.1 Gemmatimonadota bacterium
CGCCACGGCGCGTCGAGGGCGAATCCCCACAGCGCCGCGCCGCCCAACACCAGCCAGATCAAAGCGAACAGCGCGTGATGCACCCAGCGCCAGCCACGCGTGCTCACCCAACCCAGACTGATGCTCACGCCCAGCGCCGATGTGCCCGCACACCCCGCCAACCACCACCCCCGCCCCCGGCGCCTCCCCCCCGTAACGGTCGTAGGCCACCAGGAGGCCCAACTCCACCCAAGGGCTGTCGCGGTCCAGCAGAAGCGCAATGCGCTCCCGGGCCGTGAGCTTTCCCTGCTCGTGTTGCCGGCGGATCTTGTCCTCCCCACCCCCTTCCCGCAGGCGGGCCCTGAGGTCCAGAAGCTCCCGGGCCAAGAGCCTCAGGCGGCTCTCCCCCTTGGGGCCCGAACCAGAGATGACCGTCTCCACGATCAGCTCTGCCCCCCCATCAGGCCGGGGCCCGCTCCCGCTGGGCCGCCCAGTGTCGGATGTATTCCACCGCTTCCTGGGTCGGGGTACCGGGCCCGAAGAGCCTCCCCACCCCCATGGCTTGAAGGGCCTTCATGTCCTCTTCGGGAATGATGCCTCCTCCGGTCAGGAGAACATCGTCGGCGCCGGCTTCCCGCAAAAGCTCCAGAACCCGGGGGAAAAGGGTCATGTGGGCCCCCGAAAGGACCGACATGGCCACCACGTCCACATCCTCCTGGATGGCTGCGTTCACGATCATCTCAGGAGTCTGGTGGAGCCCCGTGTAGATGACCTCGAAACCTGCGTCCCGAAAGGCCGCGGCAATGACCTTGGCACCTCGGTCATGACCGTCCAGCCCGGGCTTGGCCACCAGCACGCGGATTTTCCGAGCTTGCTCAGGCATCGGCTGCCTCCATGGGTTCTGCTTTTCGGGCACCCCCCCTCGACGACCCGCTTCCCGTCCGGAAAGGTAGTCCGGCAACGCCGCCACGTTGGGAATCCTATCCACAGGATAGTCCAGACGGCCCAGGGGGTCCAGGAGAACGGTGTGGAGACCGGCCCGGCGGGCGCCCAGGACATCCACAGGGTAAAGGTCGCCCACGTAGAGGGACCGCTCCGGTTCCACCCCCATGCGCCGGCAGGCCCGCAGGAAGATCTCGGGGTCAGGCTTCTCGACGCCTTCCACGTGGGAGTCCAGGACGAACTCGAAGTAGGGAGCCAGCCCGGCCTCCCGGATGAGACCCTCCACCCGCCCGTCGGCGTTGGAGATGACGGCCATGCGATAGCCCCGTCCCCGCAGGACCGCCAGGGCGGGACCGGTGGCCGGATCCACCCACGTCCAAAGGTGGTTCCTCTGGTGCTCCTGGCGAACCCGGCGGCTGACTTCTTCCAGCCGGTCCGCCGCAACGCCGCAACCCACGAACAGACGGACGAAGTACTCCCGCCAGATATGGTCCTCGGTTCCGGTCGCTCCTTCCTCGACCAACCTGGCCAGGGCCAGGCGCGCCTGGAACTCGCTTTCCCAAAACCGCTCTTCCGACGCCTCGGCGCCATGTTCCCGAAGGATGGGAAGAATGACTCGGGGATTGATGAAGATGAGGGTGTTCCCCGCGTCGAAGAAGATGGCGTCCAGATCCATGGCCCCCCTGCCAAGAAGTGCTCACGACCGTTTTTCTCATCGCCCCATGACCCCGTCGCAACCTGGGGGGCGGTCCCAGGTACCCTTGCGGGAGCGGGCGGCCCATCTCGTCGCCCGGCAGTCCCTCGCCTCAGAAGAAGATGGGCTCTTGGTAGCGCCCGAACACCTGCTCCATGGCCTCCCGAATCTCGTAGAGGGTGCAATAGGCCCTGGCGCAGTCCAGGATCGGCTCCACCAGGTTTTCGGAGCCCCGGGCTGCCGTCCGGAGACGGGCCAACGCCTCCGCCACCCGGGCCGGGTCCCGTTCGGCCCGGAGCCGGGCCAGGCGGGCCCGTTGCTTGGCCTCCACTTCGGGGGGGATCTTCAAGGTCTCGATTTCGATGGCCTCGGAGCCTTCGGTGAAGTCGTTCACCCCCACCACTTTGCGGAGCCCCGCTTCGATCTCCCGCTGCTGACGCAAGGCCGATTCGGCAATCCGCTTCTGGAACCAGCCCTCTTCGATTCCCCTCACCACCCCACCCAACTCCTCCACCTGCCGGAAGATCTCCTCGGCCTCGGCCTCCAGCTGGTTCGTCAGGGCTTCCACATAGTAGGAACCTGCCAGGGGGTCGATGGTGTTGGCCACCCCGGTCTCGTAGGCCAGGATCTGTTGGGTCCGCAGAGCGATCCGCACCGCCTTCTCGGTGGGGAGGGCCAGGGTTTCGTCCATGGAATTGGTATGGAGGGACTGGGTACCGCCCAGAACCGCCGCCAAGGCCTGATAGGCCACCCGAACGATATTGTTCTCGGGCTGCTGTGCCGTGAGGCTTACTCCCGCGGTCTGGGCGTGGGTCCTGAGGCGCCAGGACTCCGGGTTCCGGGCCCCGAACCTTTCCTTCATGTGCCGGGCCCAGATCCGCCGGGCTGCCCGGAACTTGGCCACTTCTTCGAAAAAGTCGTTGTGTACGTCAAAGAAGAAGGATAGACGCGGAGCGAAGCTGTCCACATCCAAGCCCCGAGCTATTCCGCGACGCACATACTCGAAGCCGTTCACCAGCGTAAAAGCCAGCTCCTCCGCTGCGGTAGCTCCAGCCTCGCGGATATGATACCCGGATATGGAGATGGGGTTGTACTTCGGGGCGTACCGGCTGCACCATTCGAACATGTCCACGATGAGTCGGAGAGCCGGCTCGGGGGGGTAGATCCAAGCGTGCTGGGCCTGGTACTCCTTCAAAATGTCGTTCTGGACCGTTCCCCGTAGGAGCTCCGGCCCTATCCCCTGCTTTTCCGCAGCCGCCACATAGAAGGCGAAGAGGATGATGGCGGGCCCGTTGATGGTCATGGAAACCGAGACCTCGTTCAGGGGGATCCCCTCGAACAAGGTCTCCATGTCGGCCAAGGAGGAAACGGCCACCCCACACACCCCCACTTCACCCAAGGACCGGGGGTGATCGGAATCGTACCCCATGAGGGTGGGAAAGTCGAAGGCGACGCTCAACCCGGTCTGTCCGTTGGCCAGGAGGTACTTGTAGCGCCGGTTGGTTTCCTCGGCGGTGGCGAACCCGGCGAACTGTCGCATGGTCCAAAGGCGGGTCCGGTACATGGTGGTGTAGGGCCCCCGGGTGAAGGGGTACTCCCCCGGGAAGCCCAACTTGTCCAGATAACCGCCGTGGCCTGCCAGATCCAAAGGGGTGTACAGGGGCTCCACCTCCCGACCGGAGATGGAGCTGAAGAGGACCTCGTCCCTTTTGGGGATCCGCTCCCAGCCGGCTCGCCACCGTCCCAACTCATCCCGGAGGCGTTGGAGCTCCGCTTCCTTTTCTTCCAGTTGCCGGGCCAGTTCCTGTGCGTCAGGCAGGTTGCTCACCGTCATGACCACCATCCCCTTCTTGGGAATCACGGAATTCCGGAGCCAGGATGCGCTCCACCAAGGCTTCCGCCAAAGAATAGGGAGTGTCCCTCCCCGCCAGGATCTCCTCCACCCCTTGGCGGAGGATCCTCTGGAGCTGGGGGCTTCCCCACACCCGCCGGCGCACTTCCCGCTCCACCACGTCCCTCACCCGGTCCTGGGCCCTCTTGCGCCGCCGCTCCTCCAAGGTTCCGGAATCTTCGAGGTAGCGCCTATGCTCCAGGATGGCCGCCAGCAGTTCCCTGACCCCCTCACCGGTGTTGGCCACGGTCTTGAGGACCGGGACCTTCCAATCCCGTCGAGCCTCCCGTCCCCCTTCCCCCCCCTCATCCGCCGGCTCGTGGGCCTTGGCCTTGCCCAAGCGCCGGAGGTCCACGCCGTGGTGGGCCGGCACGTCCCGCAGGGCCTCGCCTTCCTTGAGGTGGAGGGCCAGCTGAACGTCCCGGATCAGCCGGTCCGCCCCCGGGCGGTCCGCCTTGTTCACCACGAAAATGTCGGCGATCTCCATGAGCCCGGCCTTCATGGCCTGGATGGCATCCCCCGATTCCGGTACCAGGACCACCACCACGGTGTCCGCCGCCTTGGTGATCTCCAGCTCCGTCTGCCCCACCCCCACCGTTTCCACCAACACCCAAGCAAACCCGAAGGCGTCCATCAGGTCCAGGACTTCCCGGGTGGTGGAGGCGAGTCCCCCCACCGAGCCCCGGGTGGCCATGGAGCGGATGAAGATCCCCGGATCGGTGGCCAGCTCGTTCATGCGGATCCGGTCGCCCAGGAGCGCCCCTCCGGAAAAGGGGGAGGAAGGATCCACGGCCACCACCCCCACCTCCTCCCCCTGCTCCCGAAGGGCCCGGGAAAGCGCCGCCACCAGGGAGGATTTTCCGGCCCCCGGGGGACCCGTGACCCCCACCCTTCGGGCGAAGCTGCGCTGGGAAAGAGCGTAGTGGAGGAACGTTTCGAACCCCGGCGCCTGATTCTCCACCAGGGAGATGGCCCTGGCCAGCCCCACCCGTTTCCCCAGCCGGAAGCGCTCCAGCAAGGCTCGATTCTCCAACGACAGGCCTCTCATGAACTTCGTCCTTCCCCCGCCCCAGGGCCGGCGCGGGCCACGTCAAAAGAAGCGATCCTCCGGGCGAATACCCCGGGCGTGGCGTAAGGGGTTCTCCAACAGGTGTGTGGGGATGAAGAACGCCGAAACGAACAGCATGAGGGAGATCCACAGGCCCAGGGCCAGAAGCCAGTAGTTCCGGAGGGCGAGGAAGAGCACCGCGCTGATCACCGCCGTGCCGGTGGCGAAGATGCTCAGGAGCACCCTTCGGGCCTGCAGGTGCAGAAACCGCTCCTGGCCCTGCACGTCGCGGGGGTGCATCCGAACCCGCAGCTCTTCCCGCTGGGCCCGGACCAGGAGATCCCGGACCGACGCCAGGGTGGCCTGGGCTTCCACCAGGAAACCGCGGGCCAGGGCCAGGGGTTCCCGCCCGGTGGCCCGCTGAAGCTCCGGCCGGAGACGGCCCACCACCCTCCGAAGGAGCCCGAGTCCGTCGAAGGCCGGGTCGTAGTGGTAGCCGATCCCCTCCAGGAGCACCGCGGTGCGGAAGAAGTACACCAGCTCCTGGGGGAGGAGCAGGGGCCAGGTGTAGAAGATGTCGTAGATGGCCGCCACGATCTCCTGGATCCGTTCCCTACCCGTCCCCCTGGCCCTCTCCATGATCTGCAGGATCTCGGTGGCCGCTTCCCTCACTTCCCCCCGGGACACTTCCGGGGAGATCATCCCCAGCTGGTACATTCCGTTGATGGTGGCCTCCAGATTCTCCCGCTCCACCGCCAGGGCCAGATTCAGGATGGCTTCCCGCGTCCAGCGGGGCACCCGCAGCACCATCCCCCAATCCAGGACCACCAGGGTTCCGTCGTCCTGGACCAGGATGTTCCCCGGGTGGGGATCGGCATGGAGGAAGCCGTCCACCATCATGGTGCGGAGGTAGAGGGCGGTCAGGGTTTCCAACAAGACCTGGATGTCCAGCGTCCCCCCCTGGATCCGATCGTGGAGGCGGTCGATCTTGGTCCCGGAGCAGTACTCCATGACCAGCACCCGCCGCCGGGTGAACCGCTCCAGGACCTCCGGCACCCGCACCCGGGCTTCGCCGGCGAAGAAACGTCGGAACACCTCCATGTTCTCCGCTTCTTTGCGGAAGTCCATCTCCTCCTTCACCCGCACGCTGAATTCCCGCACCAGGTTGGTGAGGGCTCGTACGTGGTGATTGGGGAAGAGGATGTTGAGCCAGAAGAGGACGCGGAAGGAGATGTCCAGATCCAGGGCTATGGCCTCCTCGACCCCCGGCCGAAGGACCTTCACCACCACTTCTTTGCCGTCCACCCTGGCCCGGTGGACCTGCCCGAGGCTGGCGGCAGCCAGGGGGACCGGCTCGAAATGCTCGAAAACCTTCTCCGGCTCCTGCCCCAGTTCATCCCGGAGGACCCCGGCGATCTGGTCCCAGGGGTGAGGCGGAACCTGGTCCTGGAGGGTGGAAATGGCGGAAAGGTAGGGCTCGGGGAGGATATCGGCCCGGGCGCTGAAGAGCTGGGCCAGCTTGATGAAGGTGGGCCCCAGGCCGCCCAGGGTCTCCGTGAGGCGCCGAGCCCTCCGCTCGTGGTGACGGGGGGTTCTGGGGGTCGGCGGGCCCAGGAGGATCCACCTGCGGCGATCCCGGAGAAAAGCCAACAGGAAGGGGAGAAGCCGGACGATGATGGCTGCGGTTCGGCGGGTGCGCCTCATAGGAGGATGGCCGAACCGAGGCCGAGGAGGAAGAGGAAGCCCGTCATGTCGGTGAGGGCCGTGACGAAGACCGACGACGCCACCGCGGGATCGATCCCCAGCCGGTCCAGAAGGGTGGGGAAGAAGGAGCCCGCCAGGCTTCCCACCGTCTGGTTCCCCATCATGGCCAACCACACCACGAGCCCCAGGAGGGGGTGACCGTCCAGCAGGGCCGCAGCGACGGCGGCGAAAGCGCCCACCACGGCCCCGTTGGCCGCCCCCACCAGGAACTCCTTCCCCAAGATGGACCACCGGTTGCGCCGGGCTTCGGCGTCCAACGCCAGCCGGCGGACGGTCACAGCCAGGGCCTGGGTGCCCGCGTTCCCACCGAGTCCCGCCACCACCGGCATCACCACCGCCAAGATCACCATGTCGGCGATGGTCTCGGTAAAATGATAGATCACCGAGGCCCCCAGGCTGGCCGTGCCGAGATTGAGGAGCAGCCACGGCAGACGTTTTTTCGCAGCCTCCCACCACGTGGCCCGCAGCTCCTCCCCCTGGGAGGTCCCGGCGAGGCGGAGAATGTCCTCCGTCTGTTCCGCCTCGAGGACATCCAGGACGTCGTCGAACGTGATGCGCCCCAGGAGCACACCGAACTGGTCCACCACCGGAAGGGAGACCAGGTTGTAGCGCGACATGAGGCGCCCCGCCTTTTCCTGGTCGTCTTCCGGGTGGACCACGGCCGGCACCGGCTCCACCAGTTCCGCCACCCGTCGGTCGGGGTCGGCGAGGATGAGATCCGCCAGGGTCACCGATCCCAGGAGGTGAAATCCCTCGTCCACCACGAAAACGGTATAGAAGTTGTCCACCTCCCTGCCCTGCCTCCGGACCTCTTCGATGGCTTCTGCCGCCGTGAGGTGGGAAAAGACACGCACGAGCTGCGTGTCCATGATCCCGCCGGCCGTGTCCTCTTCGTAGCGGAGGAGCCCCCGGATTTCGCCCGCCTCTTCGATGGGGAGGGCGGCCAGGAGCCGCGCCCGGTCTTCCGGCTCCAGCTCCGCCACCAGGTCCACGGCGTCGTCGTAGTCCAACTCCCGGATGAGCTCGGCGCCCTCGCTGGGCTCCAGAGCCGCCAGGATCTCTTCCGGCTCTTCCTCCTCCTCCATCTCCGCCAAGGATTCCGAGGCCAGGTCCCTGGGCAGGACCCGGAGCAGAGCCACCCGGTCGGGGAGGTCCATGGACTCGATGAGATCCGCCAGGTCGCTGGGGTGGAGCTCCGAGACCAGGTCTCGGGCTTCTTCCAGCTTCCCCTCGCGGACCAGCTCCTCCAGGCGGGCGGAGAGCTCGGGCTGATCACCCATCGGAGGCTGACTCAAGGAACGCGCTCCCGGAGAGGACCAAGGGGAGAGGGAGAAAGGAAAGATCCCGGCAGCGTGCAGGGGAGTCAACCCACACGTGGGCCGGTACGTCCGGCGGCCCCCAACAGCCAACTTCCGGGGCCCCCTCCCACGACCTCCCTCTTGCGGCACCCCGCCCCTCCCCGACCCCGGCCCGCCCCCTCGGGGGGGAGGCCTGGAAGTCCCTTTCCCCGACGGCCTTGGGGGGGTTGCCTACGGCCTGGAGAGGGCACGACGCAGGAGGTCTTCCTGTCGTCGGAACATGGGGCTTTGCAACCTGTTCTCACCCTCGGGATGATCGTACCCCACCAGGTGCAGAACTCCGTGGATGGCCAGGCGGAGAAGTTCCTCCTCCAGCGGAATCCCCAGTTCGGCGGCTTGACGGGCGGCCTGCTCGTAGCCCACGTAAACGTCTCCCAGGAAGGCGGTGCCGGGCTGGTGGAGGGGAAAGGCCAGCACGTCCGTGGGGCCTTCCTTGCCCAAATGGTCCCGGTGCAGAGCCCGGATTTCTTCGTCCCCCACAAAGGTGAGGGACAGGACCCCTTCCTCCACGCCTTCTTCCCGGAGGATGTCCCGGAGGGTTCGCCGGAGGAACAGGCGGGGGATCCGCCACGACCCCGTGGCGTTCACCCGGACGGAGACCCCTTTCCGCCCCACCTTGCCCGCTCCTAGGCCGGCTTGGGCCCGGCGCCGGAAGCGCCGGGACCGGTGGCCTCGGTGATGTGACGGGTGGCGGGGTACTCCAGCCGGTGGTGGACCATCCCCTCCAGGAGCCGGACGAAGGCCTCCTGGATGGCCTCCAGCTCCTTGAGGGTCAAGGGGGCCTCGTCCAGCTGACCGTCCTGGATCTTCCCCTGGACGATGGTTTTCACCAGCTCCCGGACCCGTTCAGGGGTGGGCTCCCGGAGGGCCCGGGTGGCGGATTCCACCGAATCGGCCAGCATGGCAATGGCCGTCTCCCGGGAACGGGGCTTGGGGCCGGGGTAGCGGAAATCGGCCGGGTCCGGCTCATCTTCTTCCAGCTCCCGGGCCTTCTCGTAGAAGAAACCGATGAGCTGGGTGCCGTGGTGCTCCGGGATGAAGCGGACCACCGGATCGGGCACCCGCATCTCCCTGGCCATACGCTCGCCTTCCAGGACATGCTCCCGGACGATGGCCGCGGAGGTCCGGGGGTCCAGATCCTCGTGGGGATTGGGCCCCCCCTGCTGGTTCTCCACGAAGAAGTGGGGCTTGAGCACCTTCCCCACGTCGTGGTAGTACACCCCTACCCGGGTCAGGAGGCTGTTGGCCCCGATGGCCGAGGCTGCGGCTTCCGCCAGGTTGGCGACACCGATGGTATGGGCGTAGGTCCCCGGGGCTTCCAGCGAAAGCCGCTTCAGAAGGGGCCGGTTGGGATCGGCCCACTCCAGGAGGGTCTGGTCCGTGGTGATGGCGGTGAGCCACTCGAAGACGGGCATGAACCCCATGGCCAGAATGGAACTGACCGTTGCCCCAAGGCCTGCCCAAAGGATGGAGCCCAGGATCGCGGCGGGGCTGGACCGCTCCAGCATGCCCAGGGACGCGATGGCCAGGGCATACGCCATGGTGATGAGGGCAATGAAGATCCAGGTTTGGGAGCGCCGCCGGATGGCCCGGGCCGACAACGCTCCGGCGGCACCCCCGAGACAGGTGACCCAGAGAATATCGAAGTTCTGGAAGGGGGGCAGCACCGACGTCATGAGACCCAACACCAGGACCAAGATCAGGGACATCCGGCCGTCCCACAGGATGGCCACCGGTAGGGCTACGAAGGGGATGGGCAGGAGTTCGGTGGGGAACTTCTGGCGGGCCACCAGCCACGAGCCCAGGAAGTAGATCCCCACCAGGGCCGTCAAGAGAAGAAGGTAGCGATAGTTGCCGTAGACTTCCTTGCGGAAGAAGAACAAGAGGAGGCCGAAGACGCTCAGGAAAAGGGCGTGGAGGAGAAAGGACCCCAAGAGGACGATCCAGTCCCGCCCGAGATCTCCCAGCAGCCCTTGTTCCCGGAGGGCGGCTTCGTAAGCGGCCAGGCGCTCCAGTTCCACCTCCCCCACCACGTCCCCCCTTCTCACGATGGCCTGGCCCGGAACCACCCGCCCCTTGACCACCGGCACCGCCTGACGGGCCTGCTCCCGGTCCCGCTCCGTGGCCAGCACGTCCAGTTCATAGGCCGGCTCGAAGTATCGGATGAGGATCAGACGCAACAGGGTCTGGGTCTCGGGGGTGGCGGGGCCCAGGATCTCCAGCACTCGGCTCCAGAACGTCTGGCCCCAGAGGAGGGAATCCGCAGGCAAGGACCGTTCTTCCCCCGATTCTTCCCGGAGGATCACGCGGCCCTGTTTGATGAAGGCCGCGTCGGCTTGATCCACCAGCCTCGGCCCAAGCTCCCGGGCCACCCGCAGGGCCGCCCGCTGAAGCCGGTCCCGGGTGGAGGGGTTCAAAAGAGGCCCCCCCTGGCCGGTGAGGGCGGTAACCCCTTCCCGGGCCAGGATCCTTTCCACCCCAGGGGCTCCCTGGGCTTCGGCGGCTTCCGCCACCTCCCGGAAGAACCTGGCCAGGCGGGCCTCCATGCTGTCCTTGGCCTCCGGCACGTGGCGAAACGTGGGGGGGACGAAGTCCTGGGCCTCCGCCCGGTCCCGGGCCAGCTCCGCCGGCGTTTTGGGCACGGCAAAGCCGATCTCCGCCACCACATCCTCCTGGGCCGCCTCGCCGGGGGCGAATCGGGCAAAACTGCGGCTTTTCTGGGCCGGGAAGGCAAAGGTGACCCCCAGGGCCAGGACGATGAGGAGGGCTAGGCGGGCCCCGTGGTGCTTGGCCCCTTGGGGCCACACCCTCTGGGGGGGCCGGGAAAGGGTTTGGATCACCTCCCCGGGGCGCCAGGCCGACCCTCGCCGATTCACTCCTCTTGCCCTCCTTCGTCCCGGGCGTAGGCTCGAATGATCTCCTTGACCAGGCGGTGCCTCACCACGTCGGCGCCCGACAGGTAGACCAGGGCAATCCCTTCGATCCCTTTCAAGATCCGCTCCACCTGGAGAAGCCCGGAATCCTCCCGCCGGGGAAGGTCGATCTGGGTCTTGTCGCCCGTGATGACCACCCGGGAGTTCAGGCCCAGTCGGGTGAGGAACATCTTCATCTGCAGGGTGGTGGCGTTCTGGGCCTCGTCCAGGATCACGAAGGCGTCGGACAGTGTCCTTCCCCGCATGTAGGCCAAGGGTGCGATCTCGATGGTGCGGCTCTCCAGGAAGCGGCGGACCCTTTCGAAGGGGACCATGTCTTCCAGGGCGTCATAGAGGGGCCGAAGGTAGGGATCCACCTTCTCCTGGAGATCGCCGGGGAGAAACCCCAGATTCTCGCCCGCCTCCACCGCCGGGCGGGCCAGGATAATCCGTTTCACCCGCTTCTTGTAGAGGGCGTCCAGGGCCATGGCCACCGCCAGGTAGGTCTTCCCCGTTCCGGCCGGCCCGATGGCGATGACCACGTCGTGGGTGGCGATGGCCTCCAGGTAGGATCGCTGCCCCTCGCTCCGGGGGGAAATTACCTTGCGGCTCCCGGGAAGGGCGATGCGGAACTCCCGGCCCTCCACCGGGGGGGCGCCCTCCCCGAGGGCCGGCAGGTCCCGGGCCATCCGCCCGATATCCTCCACATCGAAGGGAACCTGGAGGCGGGCCAGTTCGATGAGATGCCGGGCCACGGGCACGGCCCGCTCCACGGCCCGGATGTCCCCGGACAGGACCAACTGGTCGCCCCGAAGGACGACCCGAATGTCGAAGATCCGGGACAGTTCTTGAAAGTGCCCGTCGTTGACCCCGGCCAGGAGGAGTTGATCCACCCCCTCGGCATCCAGCCGGTGTTCCAGGATCGTGTCGTCGCCTTGGCTCATGGCGCCCGCCGGAAGACTCACCAGGGTGGCCGGCCTCGGCCCCTGCCGGGGGCGAGGCCCATCGGGGCCTCGGCGGCCCAGGTGTCCGCCCCTGCCTCTACCCGTTCTCCCCCGCAGCTTCCCACCTCCTCAGATGCAGCTCCCGGAGTTCCTCATCCGTCACCGGACTCGGGGCGCCCTCGAAAAGGGCCCGGGCTGCCGTGGTCTTCGGGAACGCGATGACGTCCCGAAGGCTGGGGGCCCCTACGAATTCCTTCACGATCCGGTCCATCCCCAGGGCGATCCCTCCGTGGGGGGGTGCACCGGATCCCAGCGCCTCCAGAAGGAAGCCGAACTTCCGGTCGATTTCCTCCTCGGACAGGCCCAAAAGCCTCAGGATCTTCCTCTGAACCGGGGGAAGGTGATTCCGGATGCTCCCCGAGCCGAGTTCCACCCCGTTGAACACCAGGTCGTAGGCCAGGCCCCTGACCCGGGAAGGTTCGGAGTCCAAGAGGTGGAAATCCTCCGGATGGGGGTGGACGAAGGGGTGATGCGCCGCCTGGAGCCTTCCTTCGTCGTCCACCTCGAACAGAGGGAAGTCCGTGACCCAGAGCCAGGCGGTGCTCCCCAGCGGGGCAACCCCCGCCCCCCGGAGGGCCGGGACCCGAACCGCCCCCAAAGCGGGAAGCGTGGTCCGATCCGGGCCCGCCACCGCCAGGGCCAGATCCCCCGGACGGAGCCCCAGCCCTTCCCAATGTCCGGGGGCCAGGCCCCGGGAAAGGGGACCCGAGACCCCCTCCTCGCTCCTCTTGGCCCAGAGGAGGCCCCTAGCCCCGGCCTTCTTGGCCAGCTCCTCCAGCCCTTCCAGGTCTCTCCGGCTCAGTCGCACCCCCCCCTCCACCCTCAGACCCCGGATCCGCCCCCCCTGGGACAAGGCGGCCCGCAGGACCTCCGAGTCCGCATCCGCCAGCACCCGGCTCCAGTCCTGGAGCTTCCCCGGAAACCGCAGGTCGGGACGGTCCGAGCCGTAGGCTTCCAGGACCTCCCGGTACGGAAAGCGGGGAAAAGGCAGGGGAACCTCCACCCCCGCCACCTGCCCCAGGGCAGCCATGAGGCCCTCGATCCAGCCGAAGAGGTCCGGCGGTTCGATGAAGGACGCCTCCACGTCGATCTGGGTGAACTCCGGCTGTCGGTCCGCCCTGAGGTCCTCGTCCCGGAAGCAGCGGGCAATCTGGAAATATCGGTCCAGCCCGGCGGCCATGAGGATCTGCTTGTAGAGCTGAGGGCTCTGGGGAAGGGCGAAGAACTCCCCCGGATGATTCCGACTGGGCACCAAGAAGTCCCGGGCCCCTTCCGGCGTGGGTTTGGTGAGGATGGGGGTCTCCACCTCCACGAAGCCCAGCCGGTCCATGTAGGTCCGGACCTCGAGGACCAGCCGGTGCCGGAGGTAGAGGTTTCTCTGCATCTCCAAGCGCCTGAGGTCCAGGACCCGGTGTCGGAGCCTCAGTTCTTCCGAAGGGAGTTCCTCGTCCGGGGAACGGAAGACGGGGATGGCGGGGGTGGCGGCCCGGTTGAGCCGCACGACCCGGAAGGCCCGGAGCTCCACTTCCCCGGTGGCCATGTCGGGGTTCCGGGCTTCCGGGGGGCGGAGGGCCACCTCCCCTTCCACCTGCACCACATCCTCCGCCCCCAGCTCCCGGGCCAGGTCCAAGGAGGCCTCGTCGGTCCAAGCCGGTCCCGCCGAGACCTGCAGGATTCCCGTGCGGTCCCGCAGGTCCAGGAAGACGAGCCCCCCCAAGTTCCGCCGCCGGTGCACCCACCCGCAAAGGCGGAGCTGCAGGCCAGCATCGGCCGCCCGCAATCCCCCCACCATCCGGGAGCGGAACGACGTTTTTTCCACAGCAGGATCCAAAGAGAAGGCCATGGGTTGGTCACCTCAGGCAGGCTCCTCGAAACGAGGGGCGTCCTGGGGAGAAAGGTTGGACAAGAGACGGACAGCAGCCAGATACCCCACCACCACGCCCACGGTGTCGGCAAGGGCATCCCCGAGGGAAGATTCCCTTCCGGGGACGAAGCTCTGGTGCCACTCGTCCAGGAAGCCGTAGGCGGTTCCCGCCAGGATCAACCAGCCGCCGTTGACCTTCCTCCCGCTCCTGGCCCGCCCCCACCCCAGGAGGGCACCGAGGACGGCGTAGAGGACAAGGTGGACCGTCTTGTCGTGGATGGGGAAGAAGCTGGGCTGGGAATCCCATCGGGTTTCGCTGAGCAAGAAAAGGACTCCCGCCCAGAGTGCCGCGGGCCCCCACGCCACCAAGGCCTGAACCAAGCGATGCTTCCCTCGAGCAAGGGGTGAGGTCGGTTCGCTGCCCCCGGGCGCTCCCCATGCACTTCCCTGGCGGCCCGGGGCCTACCCGCAGGGTTCTGTGGGGGGGGTCGCCGGTGGGAGCCGTCTCCCTGGACGGCGGCGGACGGGCTAACTTTACAACGATGCCTCTCCTGGAACAAGGAAACCCGCCGGCGGCCCCGGGGGGGCCGGCCCTCCGTCCCCGGGCTCCGGCCCTTGGCGGGGACGGTGTGGGGGGGCCCTCCCTTCAGGCCTTGGGCTGGAGGGCCAGGGCGTGGGCTTGGACGGCGGCGGCATGGGCCCTGGCAATTCCCCTTGCGGCCGGGGCCCAGAACCTGTTCGGGTGGCCCCTCCGGGGGGATCCCCAACCGGAGGCGGTCCTGGCCGGAAGCCGGGCCCTCTTCTCGAACCCCGGGGGTTTGGGGGCGGGGAGGGGGGGGGAGGGGGACGAGTTCTGGATCGCCCACCTCCGGGGCCCGGCTCTCACCGGCCTCAGGGGGATGGCGGCGGCCCTGGCCTGGAGGATTCCGGGCGGGTTTCGGGGAGGGGTCGGCTACTGGCACCTGGGGGTGGAGGACATCCCTCGAACCACCACCTCGCCCGAACACGAGCCCGGCTTCGTGCGCCTGGCGGAAGACGGTTGGACGCTGGCCCTGGGCGGGAAGGCTGGTTCCGAGGATTGGGGGCCCGGGGCCATGGGGGTTGGCGGGGGGATCCGCCTCCAGCGGGCCGCCCTGGCCCACCGGGTCCGGACCCGGTGGGCCGCCGAAGGGGGCATGGTCCTTCGGCCCCGCCTGCCCGGCGATCCCCTCCTGGGGGCCGCCCTCCGGGGCGGGCAGGAGGAACGGTCGGCCCTGGCGGGAGTGGAGATCACCTTGCCGCCCGTACCCGCCCGGGGGCCACCCCTGGCGGTGGGGTACGGTCTGCGGGGGGGGCCGGGGGGGGGGGTGGAAGAGCACCGCTGGTCGGTGCGGGCCTCCTGGGCCGGACGGTTCCAACTGGGCGTGGCAATGGCCCGCCGGCCGGGAGACCCAGAACGGGTCCTTTCGTGGAGCGGGGAATTGGTCTCCGGACGGTACTTCCTCTCGGTCCTGGGGGAGGCCCTTCCCCGGGGGATGGGGACGGCTCACTTCTTCCGCCTCGGGGTAACGTTCCGTCGGCCGGAAGCCGCGGCAGCCCAGGTGGCATCCGGCGCACGGGGCCCGGGTCGCGAAGGCGCCCCTGCGGTCCGGGACGACCGAACCGTTCCCCGTTGACCCCCGAGCACCCCATGGCCGAGAACCCGAACCAGCAGACCAACGCGCCCTTGCGCCCCTCCCTCCTGGAACTCACCCCGGAGGAGCTGGACGAGACCCTCACCCTCCATTTTCGGAAGCGGGGCCAGCCGGCCTATCGGGTGGGGCAGGTGAGGGAATGGATCTTCCAAGGCCTGGCCCCCTCCTTCCATCTGATGTCGAATCTTCCCCAGGGGGAACGGGAGGCCCTGGCGGAGGCCTTCACCCTGGAGGAAGGCGAGGTTGCGTGGGTTTCCCGCTCCGCCGACGGGACCGCCAAGCACCTGTGGCGCCTGGGGGACGGCGAGCTGGTGGAGTCCGTGCTCATCCCTGCCGGCAGGCGCCTCACCTTGTGCATCTCCTCCCAGGCCGGGTGCGGGATGGGGTGCACCTTCTGCGCCACGGGGTTCGGGGGCCTCAGGCGGAACCTCACCGCCGGAGAGATCGCCTTCCAGTACCGGGCTTCCCGGCGCTGGGCTCTGGAGGAGGGGTATGGTCCCATCACCCATGTGGTGTTCATGGGCATGGGGGAGCCCCTGGCCAACCGGAAGGCCCTGTTCCGCAGTCTGGAGATCTTGAACCGGGGCTATCGGCTGGGGGCCCGCCGGATCACCATCTCCACGGTGGGCCTGGTCCCGGGGATCCTGGCCCTGGCGGCCCGCCCCGAGCAGTTCCGCCTGGCCCTGTCCCTCCATGCCCCCACCGGCGAGCTCCGCCGCCGTCTGGTCCCTTTGGAGGACCGCTACCCCCTGGAGCAGGTCCTGGAAGCCCTCAGGGCCTTCGACGCCGCCGGGGGGAAACGGGTGACCTTCGAGTACACCCTGATCCGGGACGTGAACGACGCCTTGAGCCTGGCGCCCCAGTTGGCCCGCTTGGCCCAAGAGGTGGGGGCGTTCGTGAACCTCATCCCCTTCAATCCCATCCCCTACCGGGACTGGGAGCCCAGCCCGGCGGAGCGGATCCGGGCCTTTGCCCGGATCCTGGAGGAAGCCGGGGTGGCGGTGGCGGTCCGGGAACCCAGGGGACGGGACATCGAGGCCGCCTGCGGCCAGCTTCGGGCTCGGGCGGTGGGTGACGCGACGGAGCTCCCCCCCCTTGCTACCTCACCCGGTCCCCGATCCGGCTCCACCGGACCTTCCGGATCCAGGCAAAGGGGGTCGGGGGGTCCTTCTCGTAGGAGAAGTAGATGAGGACGGCCCGGCCCTCCAGGCGCCAGCCCTCCAGAAATCCCCAGTAGCGGCTGTCCAGGCTGGTGTCGCGGTTGTCGCCCAACATGAAGTAGCGGTCCGGGGGAACCACGATGGGCCCCCAGTTGTCCCGGGTGGGCCGATAGGGTCCGTTCCTTTCATCGGGCAGGAGGTAGCGCTCCTGCCAGGCCATCCAGGGGTGGGAGTCGTCCCCGAAGCGGTCGTCGTGCCGGACGTAGGGTTCGTCCAGGGGCTTTCCGTTCAGGTACAACACCTTGTTGCGCATTTCCAGGGTGTCCCCCGGCAGGCCCACCAAGCGCTTTACGAGCTTCATGTTCCGCTCGTGGGGGGGATCGAACACCAGAATGTCACCCCGCTTGGGGTGCGAATAGCCGGGGATCCGGATGGACGTCCCCGGGATCCGGCTCCCGATGGCGGCCCGGTTCACCAACAGGAGGTCCCCCACCAGGAGGGTGTCCTCCATGGATCCGGAGATGATCACAAAAGTGTGGATCAGGAACGTCCGGATGAAAAAGAAAAGGACCAGGGCGGTGGCCAGGGATTTGGCCCATTCCCAGAGGGCATTCGGTTCTCTTCGCCCCGGGCCTGCACCCGGTGCTCCGTCCCTGGCCAGGCCCCCTTCCGTGGGCTCCCCTCCAGCGGGTCCCGGCCGAGGGTCCCCGCGCTTTTTCCTTCGGTCTCGTGCCATTCCCTACCGTGGCTGAGGTTGGGGTGTGCGGGAGGCTTCCGGCCCCCCGAAAAGACGGCGCAGATCCCACCAGGGACGGGGGCGTTCGTCTTCCCCTGCCGACGGCGAAGGGAGGGACCATTCGGGGCCCAGGCGAACCGTCACATCCACATAGAGGTTGGAGTCGGGCAAGGAGCGCACCTGCCGGATTCCCAGCACATCGGCGGCTGCCCTGGCCGGCTCCAGCCGACCCACCCGGTCCACCACCACGGAGGAATCGGGGGTAAAGGGTTCTGCGTTGCCATAGTATACCACGTCGAAGCCCGCCTCCCGAAGGGCTTCGGTGGCCTGCCGGGCCAGCCCGGGTCTCCCCCCTGCATTCAGGACCTCCACCCGCACCCTCCCGGGAAGCTTGGGCAGGGGGGGCAGCGGAAGGACCGGGGCCTCGACCCGGCGCCCCCCTTGGGAAAGGGCGGAGCCCAGGAACAGGCCGACCCCCACCAGGACCACCGCAAAGGCTAGAGTTCGGAGGCGTTTGCCCATGGCTGCCCCTGAGCCAGGCGGTTCCAGAACGCCACCGTCCAAGGGTGGAGGGGGCGGCCCCTTTCGGCCTGGTAGAGGATGCGGGCCCTGAGGATCTCCTTGGCCACCCCTTCCAGATCCGCCGGCGCCCGGGCCCGGAGATCCCGCCGCCACTCCTCCTGGAACTGCCGCCCCGGCTCCAGGAAGTCCGCCGCATACAGGGCCCAGCCCAGGGGGCCGAAGTGGGGCCACCCCAGGGTGTGGAAGCGGACGGCCTCCAGGAGCTCTCCGTCCGCCACCCCCTCCTCCCGAAGACGATGAGCCGCCGCCGGACCGTGGAGAACCTTGTCCGGCAGGTCCCGGAACTCGGGGGGGAGGCCGCCCCGCAAGGTGCGGGGATCGGCATCCCTCAAAACATCGTGGAGAAGCCCGGCCGCCCTCCACCGGGCCTCCTCAACCGGCCCTTCCCCCCGGAGGCGGGCCCACTCCCCCAGGAGGGCCGCCACCCTCCGCATGTGCTCCCGCCGGGGGGGCCCGGCCTGGGTCCAGGGCGGGAACTCGCCCCTGGCGGCAGCTTCCAGGAGGGGGTGGAGGGGGGGGGTTCCCAGGAGTCCGGCCAAGGCTCGCTGCGACCTCTCTTCGCTGGGTTGGGGGGGGATCCTCATCCTTCCAACACGAGGTTGTCGATCAGCCGGGTGGTTCCCAGGAAGGCGGCCGCGGCCACCACGCTTCCCGGGGTCACCGGGTCTACGGGCGCCAGGGTGTGGGGGTGGACGATCTCTCCGTACTGCAGGCGAAAGTGGGGGCTGGCGGACAACTCCCCCACCAGGATCTCCCGCAGGACCGTCCTGCGCCGTTCGCCCCCCCGGAAGGCCTCCGCCACCCTCTGGAGAGCCCGAAACAACCGGGGGGCCTCCTTTCGCTCTTCGGGGGAGAGGTAGACGTTCCGGGAACTCATGGCCAACCCGTCGGACTCCCGGACCGTGGGACCCACCAGGACCTCCACCCCCAACTCCAGGTCCCGGACCATCCGCCGGATGAGGGCGGCCTGCTGGTAATCCTTTTGGCCGAACACCGCCACCTGGGGCCGGAACAGGCCGAAGAGACGGGCCACCACCGTGAGGACCCCCCGGAAGTGCCCGGGACGGAACTCCCCGCACAGGACCTTCCCCATGGGCCCCGGATCCACGGTGACCTGGGGTTCTCCCTCGGGATACATCTCCGCCACCGGCGGATGGAAGACCAGATCCACCCCCCGGGCCCGCAACAGGGAAAGGTCGCCCTCGAGATCCCGAGGGTAACGGTCCAGGTCCTCTCCCGGGCCGAACTGCAGGGGGTTGACAAAGATGGACACCGCCACCCGGCGGGCCTCCCTGCGGGCCAGGTCCACCAGGGAGAGATGCCCCTCGTGGAGATACCCCATGGTGGGGACCAAGGCCAGGCGGCCCCCGTCCCCCGCAAGCCCGGCGAGGGCCTCCCTGAGTTCCCGACGGGTGGCTACGGCGATCACGGCTCCAACGGGAAACTGTGTTCCGGGCCCGGGAAGGTCCCCTTCCGGACTTCGGCGGCATAGGCCTCGACAGCCCTGCGGACCTCCCCGTCGAGGTGGGCGAACCGCTTGAGGAAGCGGGGATGGAACCCCGGGTTCAACCCCAGGGCGTCGAAAACCACGAGGACCTGCCCGTCGCACCGGGGGCCCGCCCCGATCCCGATGGTGGGGATCTCCAGCTCGGCGGTGATCTCCGCCGCCAGCTCCCAGGGCACCAGCTCCAGGACCAGGGCGAAGCACCCCGCCCCCTCCAGGGCCCGGGCTTGGTTTTTCAGGCGAAGGCCCTCCCCCTCGCCCCGCCCCTGCACCCGGGGCCCCCCGAGGGCATGGACCGCCTGGGGGGTGAAGCCCAGGTGTCCCATGACGGGGATCCCCGCCTCCACCAGGGCTTCCACGGCCCGCAAGACCCTGGGCGCCGCCCCCTCCAGCTTCACGGCTTCCACGCCGGTCTCCTTCACGGCCCGCCCTGCATTGCGGAGGGCCTCTTCGGGGGAGATCTGATAGGTCAGGAAGGGAAGGTCCAGAACCAGGAAGGTGTCGGGGGCTCCCCGACGCACCGCCCGGGCATGGTGGATCATCTCGTCCAAGGTGACGGGGAGGGTCGAAGGATACCCCAGGACCACTTGCCCCAGGGAATCTCCCACGAGGAGGAGGTCTACGCCCGCCTCCGCCAACAGCCGGGCGAAGAGGGCATCGTAGGCGGTCAGGGCCACGATCTTCTCGCCCCGGCGTTTCATTTCCCGAAACCGGAGGACAGAGCCCCGCGATCCTCCGTGGGCCTCCTGTTCCGACATGTTTTCCTGGGCTCTTCCCGACACGGGTGGCAGACTCGGTAAGGGCGCCGCCGGCGGGAGCCGGGACCCCGAAGCCTTCTAGC
>JAUQOX010000214.1 GCA_030550695.1 Gemmatimonadota bacterium
TTCCTCAAGGCGTAGCGAGCCAGGGCCTTGGCCCCGTCGCCCGGGACACCGGGAAGGGAGAGAACCCTTTCCGGGACTTCGTCGTCGACAAGGCGCGCCGGGACGAGGAGGGGGAGAGGGCCCCGCCGTCCCTCTGTCATAACCCGGACCAGCACCGGATCCACGGGTCCGAGGGCGGCCACCGCCCCCATCCGCTCCAGCCCTTCCACCGCAGCTCGGGCGCCTTCGGGAGTGCCCCCGTCATCCAGGACCTCCAAACGGACCGGGCGCTTCAAGGGCCTTTGCCGCGTCTCGACGGCCAGACGGGCACCCTCCAAGAGTTCCTCCCCCCACCGGACCTGGCGGGGGGAGACCGCCGCTCCCGAACGGGAAAGGATGATCCCCACCACGAAGGGCTCACCCAGGAGTTCCTCCAGACGGCCCTCCAACACGCCCCGGGCCAGGGCCGCGTCCTCCGCCGAGATCCCGGTGCCCTGCAGGGCCTGCCGCGCCCATTCCTCCGCCTCCGTCCGCTCCCCCCTGCGGTAAGCCCCCACCGACGCCTGGGCAAAGAAGGCGCCCCGGAGGGGTGAGTCCGGAGAAATTTCCTGGGCCAACCGGCGAAGGACGGGGGAGGAGGCCCCCTCGAGAGCCTTCTGCAAGACATCCCGCGCCCGGGAGGCCAGTGAAGAGCTGGTGGAGGGAGGCAGGTGCAGGAGCAAGCCCACGGCCTCTTCTCCCCTGCCGGCCTTCTCCAGGGCTTCCCCCCCTAAGACCAACGCGTGGGGGTATGCCGGGTGTCCGGCCCCCACCACCCGCGCCAGCTCCAGGGCGGCCTCCGCCGCCTCGAGGGGGTGCCCCAAGGCCAGATGCCCCTGGGCCAAGAGCAACAAGGCCTCTGCCGAACCTTCGGCCGTGGGGTGATCCCTGAGGACCTCCAGGGCCAGATCCACCGTACCCGCCGCGGCTCCCATGGCCAAGGAGTCCCGAGCCTGCCCCAGCAGGTCCTCAACCAGCGCCGCCTCTCCAGGCGCCACCTTCCCCTCCCGCACGGCAGGGTAGGACCCCGGGAGGGGGACGGGACCCGAAGGCCGACCCACCGGGGTGCACCCCCCCGACAGGCCCACCCCCAGGAGCCAGAAGAGGAAAACGGTCCGGGCGCTGAAGGCGCCCGGACCGTTTTGGCGTTGACAGGTTTCCCTCGTTACCCCTCTCATGGAGGATGCGGCCCCCTCACCCCCCTTGGGCGTCTCCCGCCGAGCTGCCCGCAGACGATTCCGGGGACTCCTTGCCCTCTGCACCCTCTCCGCCGGATCCGGAGCCAGGGGCTTCCCCCCTCTCCACCGCCGGAACCCCCGGCCCGGGCTCCGGTCCGCCGGCGTGGGCCTCACCCCGGCCCTCAGGCTCCTCTCCCTTGGCAGGCTTGCGGGTGGGCTTGGTGGTGACCTCCAGCACGATGCGGCGATTGGCCGCATCGGACTCCATGACCTTGAGGTCCACGGGATCTCCGGGGGCGTAGAACCGATCCAGGTGTTCGGCGTGTTCCACGCCGGCGTGGGAGGCCGGAACGAAGCCCTCGATCTCATCGCCCAAATCCACCACCAGGCCCTTGTCCTGCACCCGGGTCACTTTGCCGGTGGTCTCCACCCCCGGAGCGAAGCGCTCGGAAATCTGGGGCCACGGATCGTCCTGAAGCTGCTTGAGCCCCAACGAGATCCGCTTGTTCTCGGCGTCCACGTCCAGGACCATGACCTGGACCTTCTGCCCCTTGTGCAAGACCTCCGACGGATGTTCCACCCGGCGGGTCCAACTCATGTCGGAGACGTGGACCAGTCCATCGATGCCGGGCTCGATCTCCACGAAAGCCCCGAAGGAGGTGAGGTTCCGCACCGTCCCCTCCAGGCGGGTGCCGGTGGGGTACTTCAGGGGGAGGGCCAGCCAGGGATCCTCCTCGATCTGCTTCATCCCCAGGGAGATCTTCTCCTCCTGGGTATCCACCTTCAGGACCACCGCCTCGATCTCATCCCCGATGGAGACCAACTTGGAGGGGTGACGGACGTTCCGGGTCCAGGACATCTCCGAGATGTGCACCAGCCCTTCCACGCCCTTTTCCAGCTCCACGAAGGCACCGTAGTTCGTGATGGAGACCACCTTCCCCCGGACCCGCGCCCCCACCGGATATTTCTTGTCGATATCGGTCCAGGGGTAGGGCAGGAGCTGTTTCAGGCCGAGGCTGATCCGTTCCCGGTTCCAGTCCACATCCAACACCTTCACATCCAGGCGGTCTCCGATCTGCACCACCTCGGAGGGGTGACTCACCCGGCCCCAGGACATGTCGGTGATGTGGAGAAGCCCATCCAAGCCCCCCAGGTCGATGAAGGCGCCGAAATCGGTGATGTTCTTCACCACGCCTTCCCGGACCTGCCCCACCAAGAGCTCTTTGACCAGGGTCGCCCGTTTACGCTCCCGCTCCCCTTCCAGGATCACCCGGCGGGAAACGACGATGTTGCGGCGCCGCTTGTTCAGCTTGATGATCTTAAACTCGAAGGTCTGACCCAGGAGGTCCTCGATGTTGGGCACCCGCCGAAGGGCGATCTGGGAGCCCGGCAGGAAGGCATCCACCCCCATGAGGTCCACCGTCACCCCGCCCTTGATCTTCCGCACAAGGGTGCCCTGCACCGGACGGTCGGCCTCGTAGGCCTCCTTGATCTTCTCCCAGACCTTGAGGAAATCGGCCTTTTTCTTGGAGAGCACCACAATCCCGTCTTCGTTCTCCAGGCTCTCCAGCAGGACATCCACCTCCTCACCGGGGCGGAGCTTGTCGGGATCCTTGAACTCCTCCTTGGGAACCACCCCTTCACTCTTGAAGCCGAAATCCAGGATCACCTGGGTGTCGGTGACCCGAACCACCCTGGCCTTCACGATCTCGCCTTCCTTGATTTCCCCCACGGCGTCCTGATGACGGGTGAGGAGGGCGGCGAAGTCTTCCCGGCTGAGGCCCAGTTCCTCCTCGCCGAAAGGATCGTGATAGTCGTCGTCCTCGGACCCCTGCATAGACCCCTTGGGACCAGGTTTTCCCCGGCCCCGAGGGTTGGGCGCCGGTAGCCCGGGGGCAGCGGCAGGAATGGGAGGAACCTCCGGCGTCGAGGAGGAGGGGTGAAGGGTCTGGTCGTTGGTGGACTCGCTCATGGCTCGCTCTCTCCCGGCGCCCCGTGGGCCCAGGAAACCTCTGGAGCCGGTCCCCAAGGGACCGGGTTGAAATGAAGAAAGGCCCGAGGGAGACCTCGACGGCCCTTCGGTACACCGACAGACAGGACCCCGGGCCTCATGGGAGATAGAAGGCGCCTGGGTTAGCTTTGTATGCTACCGGGCTCGGAAAGTTCCGTCAAGCGCTTGACATGCCTCAGGATGCACTCCACCTGCTCCGGAAGGGTGAGGTGGGAGGTGTCCAGCTCCACGGCATCGGGCGCTTTCCGCAAGGGGGCCTGGAGCCGGCCCTCGTCCTGGAGATCACGCTGACGGATCCGGTCCATTTCCTCCGCCAGCTCCTCCGCCGAGGGTTCCCTCCCCTCGCGTTCCCGGAAGCGGCGCCGGGCCCGTTCCCCCAGATCCGCCGTCAGGAAAATCTTCAGTTCGGCGTCGGGAAAAACCACCGTCCCCATGTCCCGTCCATCGGCCACCAGCCCTCCCTCCTCGGCCATGGCCCTCTGCCGCGCCAACAGCCATGCCCGCACCCCGGGAATGGCCGCCAGGCTCGAGACCAGGCGGGTAACTTCCTGGGATCGGAGCTCTTCTCCCAGGAGCCGTTCCCCCAGCCGGAGGCGGAATCCGCCGGGGACCGGCTCCACTTGGAGGTTCAAGGCGTCCAAGCGTTCGCCGGTAAGATCAGGCCACTGGCCCGGAGGAACGCCCTCTTCCAGGAGGGCGAAGGTGAGGGCCCGGTAAAGCGCCCCCGAATCCAGGTGACGGAACCCCAAACGTCGGGCGAGCTCCCTGGCCGTCGTGGACTTTCCCGAACCCGCAGGACCGTCCAGGGTGATGACCGGCGGGCGCCGCCCCTCCGGCCATGCCGGCGCGTCCTCTCCCTCCGCCCACCCTCCCCTTCCTCCAGGCCCGGCTGCCGGCCCCCCTCCGCCCCCGGCCCGAGTGCCCTCCCCTTCGCGAAAGCCCCGGGACCGTGGCCGGGCCAGGGAATCCAACATCTCCCAAAACCCGGGAAAGCTGACCCCAACGACCTGCCGGTCCGCCACCTTCACCCTTCCTCCACTCAACGCCTCCAAAATCCCGAAGGCCATGGCCAGGCGGTGGTCTCCAAAGCTCTCCACCCGGCCCGCCAGGTCCCCGTCGGTTCCCTCCACCACCAGCCCATCCGGCAGCTCCTCGCAGGCCACCCCCAACCGCCGCAGATTCGTCACCACGGCCCGGATCCGATCCGACTCCTTCACCCTCAACTCGGCAGCCCCCCGGATGGTGGTCACCCCCTGAGCCCGGGCCGCCAGGACAGCCAGCGCGGGAACCTCGTCGATGAGACGGGGAATCTCCTCCGGCCCGACCTGAGCCCCCCGGAGCTCCGAGGCCTCCACGACCAGATCCCCCCGCAGCTCGCCGTCCCCGCCCTCCCGGAGCCCTTCCACCGTCACCTTCCCCCCCATCCGCCGGACGACGTCCAGAAAGCCTGTCCGGGTAGGGTTGAGCCCTACCTCCCGGATGGTCAAAGGAGGACCCGGCGGCCCCAGGAGGGCCAGGACCACCAGGAACGCCGCCGAAGAGAAGTCTCCGGGGACCGTCAGGTCGAGGGAAGGCAGCTCGACCGGAGGATGGGAGAGCACCACCTCCCAGGCCGGCCCACCCCCCACCCCCTCCACCGGCCCCTCCACCAGCTCCACCCCCACCCCCTTCAGCATTCGCTCGGTGTGATCCCGGCTCCTCCCCGGCTACCGGAGCCGGACCCCCCCCCCCCCCCCGCGACCCCCCCCGCGCCGGGCGCGCGTGTACAGAGCGCGGGGCCCCGGGGGGGCCCCATACCAGGGCCTCCAACGTGCCCCATGC